>JBBSVB010000139.1:0-6609 GCA_038233875.1 Actinomycetales bacterium
AGATGTGATCGCTACCCCCGTAGAGCGGGCGCACCGCCACGATGTGCGGCGTGTCCGCCGCGACGCAGGCCAGCAAGGTCGCTGACAACGCGGCCATGCCGGACGCAAAGGCCACGCCCTGGTCCGCGCCTTCGAGATCGGCCAGTGCACGCTCAAATCGAGCAACCGTCGGGTTCCACAGTCGCTGATAGATGGCGCTCTGCCCCGGCTGGAAGGACCCGCCCGTGGCCAGATGTTCGTATGCCGCTCCACCAGTTTCGACGTCGGCGACCGGGTTAGTGCTGGACAGGTCGATCGAGGGCACGTGCAGGCCCAGACCGGCGAGATCCTCGCGAGCGCCGTGAACGGCCCTGGTGTCGAATGAAGAATGATGAGTTTGCATGGCCTAATCATGCGAATAATGCGGCCTAAACACAAAGCAACTCAGAATCTACGGCTTACGCTGCGTCAGAACGCAGATATGACTGACGCTAGGTTGGTCGATAACGGTTTTGTTGTCGCAGATTCTTCGACAGAAGGGCTATACGCTGACCGGCATGGCGAAACAGGCACCCCGCGCGGAAGCCCAAATCCTCGATGCGACTGACCGCACGTTGATCGCGCTGCTGGAACGCGATGGACGCGCCTCCAACGCCACGCTGGCCCGCGAGGCTGGCATTGCGGAGTCCACCTGCCTGGTGCGCGTGCGTTCGCTGCGTGAGCGTGGCGTGATTCGGGGAATTCACGCCGACATCGATCCCCACGCCGTCGGGCGCCCCGTGCAGGCGATGATCGCGGTGCGATTTGGTGGTCACCGGCGCAGCCACTTCGAGCAATTCCGTGACGAAGTCCCGCAACTGCCGGGCGTGACGGCGGCCTATCACGTGGCGGGCGCCAACGACTACGTCGTGCTGGTCGCCGCAGAATCCGCAGACGCCCTGCGGGACTTCGTGCTCGATCACCTCACCAGCAGGCCGGGGGTGCTGCACGCCGAGAGTTCGTTGATCTTCGAGTCGTTGCGAGGCCAAGGAACGTTGGCATGACCAACTATCTCGACCTCCAGTTGGTGGCCCTCGCGGGGCATAGCAAAGTCGTCCCTGCGCCCAGCGAGGAGGACGTCGCGAGGTCGGTGGCGGCTCGCAAGGCCCTCGAGCGGTTCTTAATGGGCTACCGCGGTGCGCTCGCCGAGATGTTGACCAAGGTCAAAATCCTTAAAGACGAGTTTGAAGTGGTGCACGAGTATTCACCGATCGAGCACGTCAGCTCGCGGATGAAATCCCCAGAGTCGATCATGGCCAAAGTCGAACTGCGTGGGGTGGAGCATGATTTTGCGGCTATTCGCGCCAACATCTTCGACATTGCCGGCATTCGGATCACCTGCTCGTTCATTTCTGACATTCATCTCCTGGCCAACATGCTGACCCGGCAGCGGGACGTCATGACGTTGGAGGTCAAGGATTACGTCGCCAACCCCAAGCCCAACGGATACAAAAGCTTGCACTTGATCGTCTCGGTGCCGGCCTTTATGTCCGATCGGGTCGAAGACGTGCCGGTCGAGTTGCAGATTCGCACCGTTGCGATGGACTTCTGGGCCAGTCTCGAGCACAAGATCTATTACAAGTACGACCGTGACGTGCCCGCCCACATACTCCAAGAGCTCAAGAGAGCCGCCGACGTGGCTAACGACTTGGACCAGACCATGGAAAACCTGCGTTCCGAGGTCAAGGCGCTTCAGGCTTGACCCTCACGCGGCGTGAGCGCTCACAGTGCTCCTATGACCGCCAACCACACAGAGGCAATGACATATCGACGTATGCAGATGCGCACAGTGGGACAGGTTGCTGACGATTTCGGCGTGACGGTGCGCACCCTGCACCACTACGACGAGGTCGCCCTGCTCCATCCCGGCGAGCGCAGCGCGGCAGGCTACCGGCTCTACACAGAGTCGGACCTGATGCGCCTTCGCCAGATCGTGCTCTATCGCCGTCTTGGCTTCAGCCTCGACGACGTGAAAGCTCTGCTGGCTGACGAGCGCGACGTGCTTGGGCATCTGCAACGCCAACGTGCGGCGGTCAACGACAAGCTCGGCGAGCTCAGTTCGCTGGCCGAGGCACTGGATCGAGCTATGGAGGCAGAAATGAGCGGATATCAGATCAGCAAGGACGAGCAACGCGAACTCTTCGGGGACGCGTTCAGTGACGAATACGCCGCCGAAGCCGAAGAGCGCTGGGGCGGTAGCGACATGTGGGCGCAATCGCAACAGCGCCAAAAGAGTTACACCAAAGAGCAGTGGCAGCAGGTCAAGACCGAGATGGACGAGGTCAACGATGCGTATGCCGCGCTGCTGACCTCGGGTGTCCCGGCGAGTGACGTCGCGGCGATGGATGTGGCCGAGCGGACCCGCCTGCACATCAGCGAGTGGTTCTACGACTGCTCACCGCAGATGCACACCAACCTGGCGCAGATGTACGTCGAGGACCCGCGATTCACCAAGACGTACGAGGACCACACGCCGGGACTGGCACGGTTTGTGCACGACGCGATCGTCGCCAACTCGGCTCGCCAGGAGGGCTGAGTTCAACCTGCGTGTGGACGAAGAGGCCGCACTGTCAGCGTGCTCACCTACGCTGGCCTTCATGCCCCCGATCCCTGCCCCACCGCATCGGGGGCATGAGTATGCCGGCACGTTCGTCGCCTTTGAAGGTGGCGACGGGGCGGGCAAGTCCACCCAGATTCGCCTGCTCGCAGATGTCCTGACTACGGCCGGCCGAGACGTCGTGGTCAGCCGAGAGCCGGGAGGCACGCAGGTCGGTGCCTCGATCCGCGCTGTGGTGCTTCACGGTGAGCACGTCGATGCCCGCGCCGAGGCCTTGCTCTTTGCCGCCGACCGCGCACACCATGTCGCCACCGTGATCCGTCCCGCACTCGAACGGGGAGCCATCGTGCTCTGCGACCGATTCATGGACTCATCCATCGCCTACCAAGGCGTGGCGCGAGCGTTGGACCGCGATCAGATCCGAGACCTCTCGCTGTGGGCCACCAGAGGTTTGCTGCCCGACCTCACGGTGCTACTCGACGTGGACCCCGCCCAGGGGCGAACGCGCCGGGGCGCGATGCACGACCGGCTGGAGTCTGAGGGCGATACTTTCCATGGCGCGGTCCGTCAGGGGTTTCTCGATCTCGCGGGGCAGGCGCCCGAGCGTTATCTGGTGCTCGATGCCTCCCGCGACCAACACGAACTGCATGCCAAGGTCGCAAGCGCCGTCACCGTGCTGACTGGCGCGACGACAATGCTCGCGGATACCGCGCGGGGGATGGGCCCGTGAGCGTCTTCGATCAACTCGTCGGCCAGGGCCGGGTGGTCGAGGCGTTACGGACGGCGGCCACGCGCCCTGACGCGATGACCCACTCGTGGCTCTTGACCGGGCCTCCGGGCTCGGGCAGATCCATCGCGGCGCGAGCCTTCGCTGCGGCTCTGCAGTGTGAGCGCGTCGGCGACCCCGGCTGTGGGGTCTGCTCGGCCTGCCACACCACCATGATCGGCAGCCACCCCGACGTGCGGATCGTCGCCACCAACGAGACCTTCATCCGCGTCGACCAGGCCCGAGAGTTGGCCCTCGCCGGGGCCTCGCGCCCGGTGTCCGGGCGCTGGCGGGTCTTCATCATCGAGGACGCCGACCGGCTCAACGAGCAAGCCGCCGATGCGCTGCTCAAAGCGCTAGAGGAGCCGCCGCCACGCACCGTGTGGCTGCTGTGCGCTCCGACGCTCGACGACCTCATCGTGACGGTGCGCAGCAGGTGCCGTCATCTGCGCCTCGGCACGCCCCCGGTGGAAGCGGTCGCCCAGTTGCTGATCAGCCGCGACGGCATCGAGCCGTCGATGGCCCACTACGCCGCACGAGCCGCCCAAAGCCACGTAGGGGTGGCCAAACGCCTCGCCACCGACGAAGCCGCACGTGGCCGCCGTCGCCGCTACACCGGCATACCCGTGTCGTTGACGAGCCTCGGCGCCGCGTTGGAGGCCGCCCGCATTGTGGTTGACGAAGCGCAAGCCTCGGCCCAATCGGTCTCCGGTGACGATGCCGCCAATGCCCGTGCCGAGTTGCTGCGCCAACTCGGGGCTGACCCGGCGGCGCGCACCCAGCCCCCGGCCGTGCGAGCGCACCTCAAACAACTCGACGACGACCAAAAGCGCGTCGCCCGGCGGCGTCAACACGACGCGATCGATTCAGCGTTGACCGACCTGTCGTCGGTCTACCGAGACGCGCTGGTCTTGGGCACGGGCGCCTCGGTGGAGGCCATCAACGCCAGCGAGCTAGACCTCGTGCGGTCGGTGGCGCGGGCGATGAGCCCCGAAGAACTGCTTGCCGCCTTGGAGTCGATCTCGCTGGCGAGGGCACGGCTTACCGCCAACGGAGCGCCGTTGCTGGTGATGGAGGCAATGATGATTGCATTGACGTTGGCGCGTGCTCCAATGGGCGCTCGGTCATGACACGACTAAAGGATGGCTAAGTGGGCACACGTGGGGTTGGACGAGGTCGGGGCTCGATGCGCAGGCGCGTTGGCGGTGTCGCCGCACTGACGGGTCTGCTGGCGCTGTCGGCGTGTGACAGCGCTCCATCCACCTCAGTGCCCGATCAACCCCCAGCAGACTCGGGCTCAACGAGTAGTGGGGGACCGCAGGCCAGCGATGGGGTGCCTGCGGGGCTGGAGGAGTTCTACGGTCAAGAGATTGCCTGGGAGGACTGCGACGGAGGGGAGTGCGGCCGACTGACCGTGCCGATTGACTACACGGCCCCCACCGAAGGCTCCATCGAGCTCGCGCTGTTGCGCGTCCCTGCAGGGGATGAGGGCAAGCGCCAAGGCAGCCTGCTTGTCAATCCCGGTGGCCCCGGCGCGTCCGGGGTCGAATACGCCCGTCTGGGCGGTCTTATCGTGTCCGAGGCTGTTGCCGACGCGTACGACGTCGTCGGGTTTGACCCGCGCGGCGTGGCCTCGTCGGCTCCCATCACGTGCTTCGACGATGCGCAGATGGACGAATGGCTCGGGTTCGACCCGACGCCGGACGCTCCGGAAGAAGTGACCGAAGCCGAGGCGCTTCGGCAAGAGTTCGCCGACGATTGCGAGGCTGCTGCGCCCGACCTGCTAGGGCACGTCTCGACCGTCGAAGTCGCGCGTGACCTGGATGTGTTGCGTAGTGCACTCGGAGAGTCGAAGCTGGACTACCTTGGGGCGTCCTACGGGACATTCATTGGCACGACCTATGCACAGCTGTTCCCCGAGCGTGTCGACCGTATGGTGCTCGACGGTGCCATTGACCCCAACTTGACCGGCTTGGAATTGGGGCTTGGGCAGGCGGAAGGCTTCGAGCAGGCCACCCGCGCCTACGTGCAGGACTGCGTCGATCAGGGCGGTTGCCCCCTGGGTAGCGACGTGGACGCCGGGATGAAGCGGATCAACGACTTCTTGAACGAGGTCGATGAAAACCCGATCCCGGTGACCGGAGACACCGTCACCGAGCTCACCGAGGGCTGGGCCCTGCTGGGCATCATTGTGGCGATGTACGACGAGACCGCATGGGACATCTTGACGGAAGCGCTGGAGCGAGCATTCGACGGGGATGGCACTCAGCTGCAGTTCTTGGCCAACATCTATGCTGATCGTAACGCCGAAGGGGCCTACAGCGGCAACGGAAACCAAGCCATCTACGCCGTGAACTGCCTCGATCGGCCCAGTGAAGACAACGGCGTGAGCGACGAAGAGACGCTTGCTGAGTTCGAAGCCGTTGCGCCGACTTTTGGCCGCTACCTGGCTGGCGACAGCGCGTGCGACTCATGGCCAGTTCAAGCAACCGAGACGCTGGACAGTTATGCCGCAGCGGGTGCTCCACCGATCCTGGTCGTCGGCACCACCGGCGACCCAGCCACGCCGTACGCATGGGCCGAGCAATTGGCTGACACGTTGGACTCCGGCGTGTTGCTCTCCTACGAGGGTGAAGGCCACACGGCATACGGGCGAGGCAGTGACTGCATCGATGATGCAATCGACACCTACCTCCTCGAGGGCACCGCGCCCGAAGATGGGAAGCAGTGCTGATCGAGGCATCCTAAGAGCGGGCCTTATCTCGGCCTACGGACCGGATTCGCACCGTATGCCGCCCGTCAGTTACGCTTCCCCCGCACCTTTGGGTGCAAGCCGCCTTAGCTCAGTCGGTAGAGCGATTCACTCGTAATGAATAGGTCACCGGTTCGACTCCGGTAGGCGGCCCAGACACCAACAAAGAAGCCCTCCGAGAAGGTTCGGGGGGGGGGCTTCCTTGGTTTCCTAGTGGGCCTTGATCTCGCTAGCGCAGTGGCCCGAAGCGGTATGACAAGGCGGCACCGAGAACCCGCCTACCCTGCGCGTACTTTGCGGTTAAGCGTACGCGGGTGGGCTCGTCGAGCAGGGCCAAACGGTTTGGGTCGGTGTTGTCGGCGATGTCAGCCAGCTTCACAGTGCGCGCCACAGGATGGGCCATAACTCGGGCGTAGTAGTCCTCAAGGGGTTCCCCGGGTCGCTTGCTCAGTGCATCGACGGCATCGACAACGAGGTCTGGTAAGTGGTCGCGTAGGTCGTCCAAACTGACCTCAG
>JBBSVB010000140.1:0-6590 GCA_038233875.1 Actinomycetales bacterium
CTGGCGGGTCGGCCATCCCGCGACTCATTGACTTTGCTCGATTCCGCGCCATCGCCGACGAGGTGGGAGCCATCTTCTGGGTGGACGCCGCCCACTTCATCGGGCTCGTCGCGGGCAAGGCCATCCCCTCGCCGGTCTCGTACGCCGATGTCGTGAGTTTCACCACTCACAAGGTGCTTCGAGGGCCGCGCGGTGGTGCAATTCTCTGCAAGGCCGAGCACGCCGCCAAGATTGATCGCGCGGTGTTCCCGATGATGCAGGGTGGCCCGCTGATGCACGCCGTGGCAGGCAAGGCGGTCAACTTCGCCGAGTGCGCCACACCCGCCTATCAGGACTACGCCGCGACGGTCATTGCCAACTCGCAGGCGTTGGCTGGCGCGCTCGCCGAGCGGGGAATTCGCCCGATCACCGGCGGCACGGACACCCACCTATCGCTGCACGATCTGCGCGGCGTGGACGTCACGGGAGCTGACGCGGAGAAGCGCTGCGACGCCGCTGGCATCGTGCTCAACAAGAACGCGATTCCGTTTGATCCGGCCAAGCCCAACATCGCCTCGGGCATCCGCGTAGGCGCTCCTTCGGTTACTACCCAGGGCATGGGGATCGACCAGATGACCCAGATCGCCGACCTCATCTTCCGAGCCGTTACGACGACCGATGGTGAGCACGATCACCCCACAGCCGTCTCGCTCCGCGATGAGGTGACTGCCCTCCTGACGCAGTTCCCGGCCTACCCGACTGCGTGATTTTGGCCTCTCCTGCCCCACGTGTAACCCAGCCGAGGGGCAGGGGAGAAGCCCGTGCGTGAGTATCTGCTGGTTCTGCTGACGGCAGCGATCTTTACGTTTGTTGCCACGACTGGGGTGCGCCGATTGGCTTTTGCGGTCGGCGCCGTCACCCCGGTGCGGGACCGCGACGTGCACTCGACCCCTATCCCACGCCTCGGTGGCGTCGGAATGCTGGTCGGTTTTACGGCGGCCGTCATCGTCGGCAGTCAACTGCCCTTCCTGGGGCAACTCTTTGACTCGATGGAAGTCTACGGCGTCCTCCTGGCGGCATACATCGTCACTGCGGTAGGCGCCCTCGACGACATTCGCGAGTTGGACTGGCTGACCAAACTGGCGGGGCAAGTCGTCGCCGGAGGAGTGATGGCCTTCTTCGGCGTCCAACTGTTGAGTTTGCCGGTGTTCGGAGTGACGATCCTGCCCGAGCCCGTGCTGGTAACGCTGACCGTCTTGATCGTGGTGATCTCGACCAACGCGGTGAACTTTGTCGATGGACTGGACGGTCTCGCTGCCGGAGTCGTGCTGATCTCCGCCGGGGCCTTCTTTAGTTGGACCTATCTGGTGAGCCGGGATTTTGACCCGCCCAACGTGTTTTCCACCGCTACATTCATTACGGCCGCTCTGATGGGCTGCTGTGTAGGGTTCTTACCGCACAACGTGCACCCGGCGCGACTCTTCATGGGGGATGCGGGTGCGCTGCTCCTCGGCTTGTTGCTGGCCGCGAGCACGATCTCAATGACGGGCAGCGTTGATCCCAACAGCAGCGCAGCGACGACGTCGACGTTGGCGGCGTTCCTGTTGCCGGTCTTGCTGCCGGTCGCGATCATGGCGTTGCCGATCGTGGATATGGGGTTGGCGATCGTGCGGCGCACCCGCAGTGGCCAGCTGCCTTGGAAACCTGATGCGCTCCATATTCACCACCAAATGTTGCGCATTGGCCACAGCCATCGTCGAGCCGTTGCCTTGCTGTACTTATGGTCCGGGCTGATCGCAGTGGGGGCGGTGTCGTTTGCCTACGTGCGGCCATGGGTGTCTATCATCGGCATTGCCGCTGTAGCGGTCATGGCAGGACTACTGACCTGGCGCCCTTGGGCTCGACGGTCTGTATCCTGAGGTGGTCTGATCGCGCCGCAACCGCTAGCGCGACCCACTGATCCCGCCCCCGATGAGACACACCGGATAGGACGAGATGGCTAGCTCCTCGCCAAGTACCGCGCCGGCTACAGACAGCGTCTTCACCGTCATGCTGCGCAAATCACTTCCTCCATCTGCTATGGCAGGCGTCGTCACGGCGGGTGCCTTAGGGCTAATCGAAGGGCCTCGCGCCGGAGTGTCGGGGCTGCTGGGGGTGCTGATCGCGCTGGCGTTCTTCGGGTCTGCCCTGCTCCTGATGGCTCGTTTCGTGAAGTCGTTGGAGCCGATGCTCTTCATGGCCGTAGGAATGTCGGTTTACTTCGCGCAGGTCTTGGTGCTGCTCGGCGTCCTCATCGTGGCCCGCGGCGTCGAGTCGTTGGATATGCGGTCGGCGGGCATCGCCATGTTGGTGACCGTGCTGGTCTGGCAAGGTGCCCAGTTGCGGGCCTGGCGTCGCTCGAGAGTGCTGGTCTATGACGAGCCTCACACGTCAGATGCCGTATGAGGCCGCGGGGGTTCGCGTCAGCGCTTCATTGTCGGCTAACCTACGGGGACAGTCCTGCCGAAACTCATCAGCGCACGGGTTCTTTGCCGTGGCGCGCTGACGTACGTTGTGCGGCAGGTCCCACGACACCATCCGTCCCAGCCAAGGAGCGTCCGTGAGTCTGACTGCTGTCTCAGCGAGCCTGACCGCCCTCGCGGCCGCCGAAGGGGAAGAGTTCGAAACTCCGGGGGTTGCTGACTTCTGGTGGCCGCTCATTGGCGGAAACAGCAACTGGGCTTTCACTCGGCCTTCGCTCGTGGCCCTGCTATCTGTGGTCTTGATTGCTGGTTTCTTTCTTGTCGTGACCCGCAAGCTGTCGATTGTTCCGGGGAAGCGTCAGTTCGTCGCCGAAGGCATCTACAACTTCGTGCGCAACACCATCGGCCGCGACGTGATCGGCAGCAAGGACTTCAAGCCCTTCTTGCCGTTGCTGTTCACGCTCTTCACGCTGATCCTGGTCAACAACATCGCGGGAATTATCCCCTTCGTTCAGTTCCCTACGACGTCCCGCATTGGCTTCCCGATCGTGCTGACGTTGATCGTTTACATGGTCTATCACGTGACTGCGGTCCGCCGTAAGCACGGCGTAGTGAACTACCTCAAGTCGCTGGTGCCCCCCGGGTTGCCGATGTGGCTGATTCCGTTGATGTTCTTCTTGGAGTTCCTGACGTACTTCCTCATTCGCCCGGTGACCCTGGCGCTGCGACTCTTCGGCAATATGCTCGCCGGCCACCTCATGCTCCTGCTGTTCATCCTCGGTGGCGAGTACTTGCTCCTGCACGGAAGCAACATCTTCTTGAACGCGTCGGGGATTTTCTCCTTGCTGTTCGCGATCGTCATGACGTTCTTTGAGTTGCTGATTCAGTTCCTGCAGGCGTTCATCTTCACGATTCTCGCCGCACTGTACATCTCCGACGCCGTCTCTGAAGAGCACTGAGCAGAGGACCCAAGGGTCCACGACTTACAACTTAATAGTTTGACGTCACGACTTCAGGTCGTGGCGAACATACGACGAAGCGCCGGGAACCGTTCTCAGCGCTACTTGAAAGGAACACGCACATGACTGGTGACATTGCCTTCCTCGGCTACGGCTTGGCTGCCATCGGCCCGGGTATCGGTGTCGGTTTGATCTTCGCTGCCTACATCAACGGTGTGGCCCGTCAGCCTGAGGCTCGCGGCATGCTGCAGACCATCGCCTTCACCGGCTTCGCGCTGACCGAGGCCCTCGCCATCCTGGGCCTGGTCTTCGCGTTCGTCTTCGCGGGCTGACTCCTACCCTTCCATCGCCTAAGAGAGAGGACGGGACGCGATGAGCGTTTCGCTACCCATGGCGGAAACCACCGGCTGGCCCGCGGGTTTTCCACTTCTGCCGCACCCGGCCGAGATGATCATCGGGCTGATTGCCTTTGGCATTTTGTATCTGGTCTTCGCCAAGAAGGTTGTCCCCGCTCTGGAGAAGGCCTACGACGAGCGCACCGCTGCGATCGAAGGCGGGATGGAAGAGGCAACGGCTGCCAAGGCTGAGGCTGAGGCCGCCAAGAAGCAGTACGAGGACCAGCTTGCGACGGCGCACGATGAAGCGAGCGCCATCCGTGAGAAAGCCAAAGAGCAAGGCGCGAAGATCATCGCCGAAATGCGCGAGCAAGCCAAGGATGAGGCGGCTCGAATTACCGCAACCGCGCACAAGCAGGTTGAGGCCGAGCGCCAACAGGCCATGGTGACCCTGCGCGGCGAGGTCGGCGAGATCTCCACGAATCTGGCCAGTCGCATCGTGGGCGAATCGCTTCATGATGAGACGCGTCAGAGCGGTGTCATCGAGCGCTTCTTGGCTGAGCTGGAGTCCAGTACCGCGAGCGACGCTGACGTTAGTTCGACCACCACCCCTGCAGGCGGGGAGTCCTGATGCAAGGGGCCTCCCGCAATTCGCTCACGGCCGCTCGAAAGTCCCTCAATGAGGTGCTCGACGGTGACGTTGATGCCGCAACGGTGGGCGAAGAGTTGTTGGCCGTGGCCGGAGTGCTGGGTGGCTCGGCGGTCCTGCGACGTGCCTTGGCTGATCCTTCACGTGAGGGCGGCGAGCGATCCGACCTCATCAACCGACTCTTTTCGGGCCGGATCAGCGACGAGGCGCGGTCGGTGGCGCGCACGTCGGTGGCGCAGCGATGGACTCGCGACTCACACTTGAGCCTGGCCCTAGAGGAGTTGGCGGTGGAGGCCTTCCTGGCTAACGCCCAGCGCCACGACCGCCTGAGCCAAGTCGAGGATGAGTTATTCCGCTTCAATCGCATCGTCGGGGGTCACTCAGAGTTGCAAGCCGCGTTCACCGACCGGCGAGCCAGCGAGCGTGCCAAGGGTGACCTGGTGAAGCAACTCTTGAGCGACAAAGTCGCGCCAGAGACGCTGCGCCTCACCTCCCATGCGGTGGCCACCCGAACTGCGCGTTTCGATCGCGCGATCGAGTCCTACCAAAAGATCGCCGCAGAGCGACAGAGCCAAGTCACCGCAGTGGTGACAAGTGCGACGGAGCTCAGCGACCAGCAACTCGAGCGAATGAGCGCAGCGTTGTCCAAGCAGTACGGGCGCGCCGTTCACGTCAATCTCGTCGTTGACGCTGCCGTCATCGGGGGCGTCAGAGTCGAAATCGGCGACGAAGTCATCGAGGGAACCATCAGCAACCGACTGGCCGACGCCCGACGTCACGTGACTCGATAATGCGCGACTACTTTTTTCTCTACCACCAGGCAACAAGTCTCGCGTGCTGCGGGACACCAACGAGGAGACAACAATGACGGAGTTGACCATCCGTCCGGAGGAAATCCGCGACGCTCTGGACTCATTTGTGCAGTCCTACGACCCCAGTGCAGCCACACGTGAAGAGGTCGGACGCGTGTCCGACGCCGGTGACGGCATTGCCCACGTTGAAGGTTTGCCGTCGTGCATGACCAACGAGCTGCTGAAGTTCGAAGACGGAACCTTGGGCTTGGCGCTGAACCTCGACGTCCACGAGATCGGTGTCGTCATCCTCGGTAACTTCGCCGGCATCGACGAAGGCCAGGAGGTGCGTCGCACCGGTGAGGTCCTCTCGGTTCCCGTGGGTGACGCTTACTTGGGACGCGTCGTCGACCCGCTCGGTAAGCCGATCGATGGGCTGGGGGATGTCGAGAGCGACGAACGTCGCGAGCTCGAGTTGCAGGCCCCGGGCGTCATGGACCGCAAGTCGGTCCACGAGCCGCTGCAGACCGGCATCAAGGCCGTCGACGCCATGATCCCGATCGGGCGTGGTCAGCGTCAGTTGATCATTGGTGACCGGCAGACCGGTAAGAGTACGGTCGCCGTCGACACGATCCTGAACCAGCGCGAGAACTGGGAGTCGGGAGACCCGGACAAGCAGGTCCGTTGCATCTACGTTGCCATCGGCCAGAAGGCGTCGACCATCGCCGGTGTTCGGAGCACGCTAGAAGACAACGGTGCGCTCGACTACACCACGATCGTCGCGGCTCCTGCATCCGACTCGGCTGGCTTTAAGTACCTCGCGCCGTACACCGGATCGGCTATCGGTCAGCACTGGATGTACCAGGGCAAGCACGTCCTGATCGTGTTCGACGACCTGTCCAAGCAGGCCGAGGCATACCGCGCCGTGTCCTTGCTCCTTCGCCGTCCGCCGGGCCGCGAGGCCTACCCCGGCGACGTCTTCTACCTGCACTCCCGTTTGCTCGAGCGTTGTGCGAAGTTGTCCGACGAGCTGGGTGCCGGCTCGATGACCGGGCTTCCGATCATCGAGACCAAAGCCGGCGACGTCGCTGCGTTCATTCCCACAAACGTGATTTCCATCACCGATGGACAGATCTATCTTCAGGGTGACCTCTTCAACGCCAACGTGCGGCCTGCTATTGACGTAGGTATCTCGGTGTCCCGCGTGGGTGGCGCCGCTCAGATCAAGGCCATGAAGAGTGTGTCCGGCCGACTGAAGGTCGACCTCGCCCAGTTCCGCGAGATGGAAGCTTTCGCCATGTTTGCCTCCGACTTGGATGCGGCGTCGCGTGCGCAGCTGGAACGCGGGGAACGGATGGTCGAGTTGCTGAAGCAGCCGCAGGCCTCGCCGCTGCCCATTCAGGAGCAGGTCGCCA
>JBBSVB010000141.1:0-6583 GCA_038233875.1 Actinomycetales bacterium
ATCGAGCCCTGTGGCCACGATTGGAGCCGCCTCATGTCGAAGGTCTCCGCACGAGCACGGACGCCCCTCGAGCACGTAGAGACCACCACGGCCTCGGCCGCCACGCTCTGGTCTTGTTGGATCGACGTCGGCACGTGGAGCGAGTGGGCCGGCTGGGTCGGATCGGCCACTCTGGAAGGGCCCTTCGAAATCGGAGCCCACGGCCGAGTTGGTGAGACAACCGGATATCGCACGACCTTCACTGTGGCCACCCTCGACGCGCCCTACGCTCAAGAGTTCATCGTGCACAAATTCGGTGCCGACGTGCACATGAGCAGAGAAATCGTCGACGAATCCGAGGTGACCACGTTCAAGCACTCAGTGTGGATCACAGGCAGGCTGCGCCGTGTCTGGGTCCGCCCGCTGAAACGACGCGGTGGGGAACTGGCTGAATCGATGAGGAGACTGGCGACGTACGCGGAATCGTTGCACCGATAAGCCGACACGTGCTGATCCTGCGACGCGAAACTGCGCCGTGAGATGCTTATTGCAATAGAGTTGCATTAAGCATCTCAGCGAAGGAGTGTCCAGTGAGCCAGTCAAACACCGTTTTCCCCGGTATCGTCCGTGCTACTCGAGAACGATCACACTCTCACCTTTGGTCGCTCGCTGACGGCACCGGCTTGCACGCGCCCTACGCCCAGCTGGCCGTTGACCCCGAGACGCTGAGACTGTGCTGCCACCTCTGCGGGAAGTGGTTCGTCTCGCTAGGGTCGCATGTCCGAGCGCATGGCTACACCGCAGATTCCTACCGCCGATCGATGGGTTTGTGCCGAAACACGGCGCTCACCTCGGCCGTTCTTTCTACGTTGATCGCCGGGCGGCAGGCCACCGGATACCGCCGCGATCCAGATGTCAGGGAGAACCTGCTGCAGGGTCGAACCGCACGCAAGGAACAACAAGAACGCAGCGGTGCCCCTACTGCAGTGACCGATGAGCCTGAGCAGCGCGTCCGCATTCGACGACGCGCCCTCGCGGCTGGCCGTGCCTCTCGGGCTGCCGAGAACAAACGCGCATTGGGCACGTTGCTCCACAGACGCGGTTTCGCAACGTTGCACGACTTGTTGCGAACGTCGTATGCCGACGGGGCCGACCTGGAGTCACTGGCACGTATCACTGGGCTCGGCCGCGTCCGACTTCGACAAGAGGTGGCCGCTGCCGGGATTGTGGTGC
Source organism: Actinomycetales bacterium (assembly GCA_038233875.1). Taxonomy (GTDB): domain Bacteria; phylum Actinomycetota; class Actinomycetes; order Actinomycetales; family Dermatophilaceae; genus Ornithinicoccus. The sequence continues at coordinate 1,213 of JBBSVB010000141.1, forward strand.
GAGCGACCGGCCACAACACCGCGGCAAGCAAGCACGCCCGCGCCACCATCAACGATGCCGAAGCGGCCCAACGAGTCGGGGCCGACGACCTATACCTCTGGTTAGACGTCCGCCGCCAGGAGGGAGTATCGGTAGCCGGCCTAGCCCGAGAGCTCGGGCGCAGCGTTCCCTGGGTCAACAACCGCCTAGCCCGCCTTGAGCAAGCGCCCGGACAGACGCCGTACGACACTCACGCGCAGATCGGCGCAGCCCTCTAGTCCGCATTCTCGTCGAGTCGCCCGGCTTGTCGAACACAAACCCCCAGGAGTTAATTGTGCCTATTCTTCGGCAATCCCGGATAGTCGCGCCCCTAGCGACGTCGGTGCTGATCCTCACAGCGTGTAGCACCGGCGCGGACGATGAGAGCGCTGCATCGAACGGTGCAGAACGCGACAGTCTGACGTACGCCAGCGACCAATCCCCCGACACGTTCAACCCAGCCATGCTCGTTGAGCACACCAACCCAGTGACCGAGATGGTCTTTAGGGGTTTGGTCACTCACGACGCAGACAACGAAATCGCACCCGCCTTGGCCACCGAGTGGGAGGTGTCCGACGACGGGCTAACCTACGATTTCACCTTGCGAGATGGTGTCACCTGGCACGATGGCGAACCATTCACCGCAGAAGATGTGGTGTTCACGCTTAACGAGGTCCGCGAGCCCGCCAACGAAGCCGCCGTCGCTCCAAACTTCGACTCCGTCACGCAGGTCCGAGCCGACGACGACACTCACGTGCAGATCCAACTCAGTGAGCCTTCGGCCTCGATGCTCGATGCATTGACCATGGGTATTTTGCCCGAGCACGCGCTCAACGCAACGTCCGTGACCGATCCTGACTTTGGAATCGCTCCGGTAGGCACCGGGCCTTTCAAGCTGACCGAATTCAAGACCGATCAGTTCGCTCAACTGGAAGCCTTCGACGACTACTACGACAGCTCACCCGGCCTCGACCAGATCACGATTACCTACGTGCCGGATTCCACGGCGCGTCAAGTGCAGCTCACGACGGGCGAGGTGGATGCGGCTTACGTGGATCCACAGCAGGCCAAGGCAATCCAAGATGATGACTCGTTGACCCTGTCTGCTTTTCCGACGGCCGACTACCGTGCCCTGTTGCTCAATATGGAGCGCCCAGTCTTCACCGATCCCCAGTTACGTCAGGCGCTCAACTACGCCATTGACCGGGATGCTTTGGTCGAGGCAGTTCTGTTGGGCTACGGAAAGTCGGCCACGAACCCGCTGGGAATGAGCGAAGTCGAAGATCCCGCGCTCGCTCCCTACACCTTCGATCCCGCCAAGGTGACTGAGCTCATGACCTCTGCGGGTTACACCCGCACCGGTGACAGCCCGTGGACCAAAGAAGGCACGCCGGTCTCTTTCACGATCACCACGTTCGCCGAAGACTCGGTCAGGGTGGCCCTGATGGAGGTCGTGAGCACTCAGTTGCGCGAACAGGGGTTCGACGTCACGGCAGAGCCGCTTCCTCGAGACGCGGTGAAGTGGGAGGACCTTGATGCCTTTGTCATCGGGTGGGGCACGCCGTACCACCCGAACACGTCACTCTTTGCTCCATTTCATTCATCTCAAGCGTTGGCTAATGACGGAGAGAACTTGGGCAGCTACAGCAACCCCGATGTCGACGCCGCGCTCATGGCCGGTCGCCGCGGGGACAGCGATGCGTATGCCTCGTTCCAGGAAGCCATAGCCGAAGACCCGCCGTACGTCTGGATGACGTACCTCCAAGCACTCAACGCCTTTCCTGCTGACTTCTCCGGCCCGACCGAACGCACGCTGGAGCACCACGGATTCGGATTGTTCTGGGACGTGGAGACGTGGCATTGGGAGTGAGCGCTACCGCATACTTCGCCCGTCGCTTGGTCAGTTCTGGGCTAGTGCTGGTTGCCGTATCGATGCTGTGCTTCGCACTGTTGGAGCAGGCACCGGGCGATCCTGCACGATCGGTGCTCGAAGCCCGCAGCGGCGGGCGAGTCGTGTCGGCATCGGCCATCGAAGCTCAGCGAGTCTCGATGGGGCTGGATGCGCCGTTGGTGGAGCGCTATGGGTTGTGGGCTCAGTCGGCACTTCGTGGCGATCTCGGCACGTCATACCTCACCGGCCGCCCGGTGGTCGATGAGTTGGGTGGCGCGGTCGGATGGACGTTGGTCCTGACCGCTGTGGCAACGGTCTTCAGCGTCGTCGGCGCTTTGATCGTGGGCCTGCTGGCTGCGGTGACCCGCTCTGCCTGGCTGCGTCGCGGCATCGAACTGGTCATGTTCACCTTGGCCGGGATGCCCGGTTTTGTGACGGCTCTGCTGCTGCTTTACGTCTTCGCTGCTCGCCTGCAAGTCCTTCCATCCGGTGGGCTTGGCCGTCCCGGCGAGCCGGTGACCATGGCCCTGATTGCTACTCACGTAGCGTTACCCGCTGCTGCCCTGGCCTTTGGACACCACTTCGGCGTCTACGTACGTCTTGTCCAGGGTGGGGTTGCTTCTATGGTCTCGGCCGCACACACCGAGAGCGCTCGGGCTCGCGGAGTCCGCACGGCGACGATTGTGCGACGCCACCTGCTGCGCCCCGGGCTGACACCGTTCGTGACGCGACTCGGGGTCGGCACCGGCGGGTTGCTGGCCGGGGCGTACGCCATCGAAGTCATTTTTTCCTGGCCGGGGATGGGTCGAATGGCCATTGAGGCTGCCCGAGCGCAGGACTACCCCACACTCACTGCGGCGGTCTTGGTGACAGCCGGTTGCGTGCTCTTGGCCAACCTGGTCGGCGAGCTAGCTGCCGTCCGCCTCGATCCGCGGGTGCGGCTCGCCGGAACGGCGACTGGCGGAGCCTCGCATGCGCACTGATCGCGTGAGCGCCCGAGCACCGCATCCGGGTGGGGCACGATGGCGGGGTTGGGGCCGGTCAACGGTGACCGGTTTGTATGTCGTCAGGGTGCCTTGCGCCGGGACACTGGCTGTGTGGATTGCGGTCGCAGTGCTTATCCTCATTGCCGGTCTATGTGCGAGCGCGCCGCTGATCACAGCCCTTGACCCGCTCGCTACAGACACCACCGCACGAAACCTGCCCCCGGGCTCCGCCGGCCACCCCTTGGGCACCGACACGCTCGGTCACGACCTCTGGACACGGTTGCTTTACGGTGGGCGCACCTCGCTGCTCGTCGGTGTCAGCGCAGCCGCCGCGACGGTGCTGATCGGCGTCTTTCTCGGTGTCGTGGCGGCGCAGGGGCCCCGGTGGCTTGATGTCATCGTGACGCGGGTGGCGGACACCATGCTCGCGCTGCCCCTGCTGATCGTGGTCTTGGCCCTGTCTGAGGTGTTCGGCGGCTCGCTGACCGTGGTGATCGTGGCTATCTCGCTCACCTCATGGATGCCGGTGGCGTTGATCACCCGTGCTGAATTGCGGTCTCAACGGCAACGCCGCTATGTGCGAGCAGCCAGGTCGCTCGGACTCTCCCCCGCGCAGGTGCTCATGCGACATACCCTGCCAGGTACGCTCCCTCCCGTGGCTTCAATCGCCGCGTTCGAAGTCGGTCACGCGATATTGACCGAGTCCACGCTGAGTTTCCTCGGCTTGGGGGTGCCGCCCAATCGCCCGGCCTGGGGGACGTTGTTGGAGAACGCTCAGTCGCACCTCTTGACGGGACAGTGGTACACCGTTGCGCTCCCGGCGTCAGCCATCATCGTGACGATCCTGGCGGTCAACATCATTGCCTCGGGCTTGTCGCCGGTGCGGAGCCGGGCATGGTGAGCGCGCCCGCTCTGCGAGCCACCGCTCTCAGCGTCACCTCAGCCACCAGAACGTCGCTGACTCATGGCGTGGAGTTGGACCTCTGGGCTGGGACTACAACGGCCCTCGTGGGGCCGAGCGGCGCTGGAAAAAGCTTGACGCTACGGGCCATAGCGGCACTCCTACCTCCGGGACTCAACGCTGCGGGGCGTGTCTGGCTCGGCGAAGCTGACCTGCTGACGATGTCGGGTCGGCGGCTACGCGGCATACGAGGCAAGGATCTGGGCTGGATTGGCCAGGACGCCACAGCGAGCCTGAACCCGACGGTGACTGTGGGTCGTCACTTCACTGAGTCGATGCGGGCGCACGCACCATCGGCGAAGCGGCGGGGGGTAGAGCGCGAGCGCGGAATCGGAGCCCTCCTCAGGGTGGGTTTAGAAGCTCCCGAGGAGATATGGGCCGCCTATCCCTTCGAGCTTTCCGGAGGGCAGACTCAGCGAGTCGCCATTGCGCTAGCCACGCTCGGCTCCCCTGAAGTATTGCTGGCCGACGAAGTCACAGCAGAGCTTGACCCGCAGAGCAGAGCGGGAATTTTGCAACTCCTTCGGGATCACGCCGACGCTGGGGCAGCGGTGCTCATGGTCACTCACGACCTAGCGGCTGCTGCTGCGTATGCCGATCAAACCGTCGTCATGGAGGCGGGAAGGATCGTGGATCAGGGGCGCTCGGCTAGCCTGCTGAACGCCCCCGGTGCTCCCCTGACTCAGGCATGGGCTCGCTCGTTGGCTCGGCCTAGACAAGAACGGCACTCCAAGCCCTTGACCGCCTCGTCCCCGGTCGCGTTGCGCTGCTCGGCGGTGCGGCGAGATCTGCACGGGCAGGGCAGGCATACCGTCGCCCTAGACAACATTGACCTCGAGATCCGCCGCGGAGAGGCGATCGCCATCGTCGGTCCCAGTGGCTCCGGTAAGTCGACCTTGGTGGGGGTGCTCGCTGCATTAGATCGGCCCGACACCGGTGACGTAACCATCAACGATGCAGACGTATGGGTCCGCTCACCCAAGCAGATTCGAGAGCTTCGGCGCAGTGTCGGCCTACTCTTCCAAGACGCACTCTCCTCGTTCGACCCGAGGTACACGGTCCGTCAGGTCGTCGCCGAAGGGCTGACCAAAGACAGCACGAGCACTGAAGAAGACCTGATGCGCACCGTCGGGCTTGAGGTCGAACTACTCAGTCGACGCCCAGAGAGTTTATCCGGGGGGCAATGCCAGCGTGTCGCACTGGCGAGGGCATTGGCGGCAGCGCCAACGATCCTGCTCGCCGACGAGCCGACGAGTGGTCTGGACGTGCTCGCTCAAGACCAACTCGTTGACGTCATCAACCGGACCAGGCGTGAGCAAGACACAACCGTCGTCTTCGTGACGCACGATCTGCATCTAGCGCAACTGATTGCTGACCGGGTTCTGGTGCTCGATCAAGGCAAGATCGTTGAGGATATACAGGCCGCTGATCTCGACCGTGCCGAGCATTCGACGACTCGGGGGCTACTCACGCCGAGCATTCATCAAGTGCTTTCCACCGAATCCGTCCGGTGAG
>JBBSVB010000142.1:0-6581 GCA_038233875.1 Actinomycetales bacterium
GACCCTCGAGCACGAACTCGGCACCTCGCTCCCGACCACCCTGCTTTTCGAGTACCCATCGATTGCCCAGCTGTCGGCATACCTCACCGCGCATCGGCCCCGGCCCGCTCCGGCCCCCGTCAGAGCAGCAGGAGAGGACGCCGACTTTGCCCTCACGCCAGTGCAGACGGCTTTCCACACGTTGGGCCGGCTGCACCCCGGAGTCGCTGCCTACGCCTGCATTCGCCTGACCGTCGTGGGCAACCTCGACGACACATTGCTGGCGCATTCGCTGGCCGTGCTGGACGAGCGCCACGACATGCTGCGTATGCGGATTGCCACCGTGGACGGTCAGACTCGCCAGCACATCATGCCTCCCACGAACGCAGCGTTGCCGCCGTGGTTCGAGGTCAGCGACCTGGCCGGACCCGTCGACGCGGCCGAGGAGAAACTCGTCAACGAGGTCTTCAGCCTGGGCATGCAGGCACCGATCCGCGCGTCCCTGCTTCGTGAAAACGCCCACACCGCGCACCTCATCATCGTGCTGCACCACGCCGCCGGCGATGGAGCGAGCCTCAACGTAATCTGCGAGGAACTCTGGGCGATCTACACCGCGCTCAGCCTGGGGGTGGAGCCCCACCTGCCACCGCTGCGCACGCGCTTCCGCGACCATGTCCGGCTCACCGAGCAGGCCCGCGACTCCGAGACGTTCGCGGCCGACGCCGCCTACTGGCAAGACCGGCTGAAGGTGGCCGGGTCAGCGCAGCGAGCGCCACTGGCATTCTCAATGCCACTACCACTGGATGAGGCCACGAGCACCGACGCCTCGCGGTCGCTTAAAGCACGGCAACTGGCCCTCTCTCGCGATGTGACGCAGGCGTTGCAGCACCGCGCCGCGCAGATGGACGTCTCTCTCTTTCATCTGGTGCTATCCGTTTACGTCAGGCAACTGTCCACCTTGACGGGACATCCGGAGGTCACCGTCAACGTTGCGCGGGCTGGCCGGGACAGGCGCCTCGACGACATCAATCGACTCGTGGGCTCTTTTGCCGACACCCTGCCGCTTACCGTGACGGTGTCTGGGAGCGACGACCCAACCGCCTTGCCGGTCGCGGTGCGGCAGGCGTGGCTGGACACCACGAAGCACGCCGAGGTCAGCACGCTCGATCTGGCTCGGATGCTCCCGGCGCTGGACGATTCCCCCCGCACCGCCGGCGACGCCAGCTTCAGTTTCGCCCGGTTCCCTCTCGAGGTTCCGACGCGCTGCCCGGTGCAGATCAGCGCCACGGCAGCCCGCACAGCGTCGGCCGCAACCCGGCTGGGGTTGGTCGGGTGGGAGTTCGATGAGTGCCTGCACTTCGCGTGGAACTATCCCGCGAGCGCCTTCACGACTGCGACTATCGACCGCTTCGCCGAGGAGTTCCGCGCCGACCTCACCTCGCTTGTCGATAGCCCCGCTCCCGTCAACGAACCGCAGGGCATCGCCGGGCGTATCCACCGCCAGTGCGTCCGTAGGCCTGACGCGATTGCGGTGCAGATCGGGGACGACACCACTACCTATGCGCAGCTTGATCGCGCAGCTCGGGGCCTGGCGGACAGGCTGCAGGTGGCGGGCGTCGCGCCGCGCGACCGGGTGGCGTTGCTCACCGAGCCTGGCCCAGGGTCGGTGATCGGCATACTCGGTATTCTGTATGCCGGAGCGACGTGGGTGCCTCTGGACCCCCGGCATCCGCTGCCCCGGCTGATGGATCAGGCTTCGCGCTGCCGCACGACCGCGGTGGTCGCCGATCCAGCCACGCGGACGGTGGCCGGGCAACTGAGCGGTGGCCCAGTCGTCGATGTCGCGTCCGTCGATGTCCCAGCCGTCGAGTCGGCAGCCGACCTCGCCTACCTGGCACTGGAACCGGGCGATGACGCCTACATCATCTTCACCTCAGGGACCACGGGACGCCCCAAGGGCATCCCCATCACCCACCACGCCATCACGACGTACCTCGACTGGGCGATCTCGACTTTCGACTACGCCCAGGGTGACCGGATGGCTGCGACCGCATCCATGTGCTTTGACGCTTCGGTCCGCCAAGTGCTGGCACCGTTGTTGGTGGGGGCCACGATCGTGGTGATCGAAGGCGAGAAGTTGCGGGACCCAGCGGCGCTGCTTGCCGAGGTCGAGCAGCGCAGGCTCACCGTGTGGAGCTCGGTGCCCACGTTGTGGGGTGAGTTGGTGCGGGCGGCCGAGCGTCGGCATACCCAGACCGGGGGCGCACCCGACTTGTCAGCGTTGCGCTGGATCCACACCGGCGGTGAAGCGCTGCCCCGTGCTTTGGTGCGTCGATGGTTCGACCTCTTCGGGACCGGGCACCGAATCGTGAACCTCTACGGGCCGACCGAGGCGACCATCAATGCGACCTACGAAATCATCGACGCCCGGCCGCACGAAGAGGTCGGCGCGATCCCCATCGGGCTTCCCGTCGCCGAGACGGTGATTGAGGTCGTGGCCCCGGACGGGCACAGCTGCGCGGCTGAGGAGGCCGGCGAGTTGTGGCTCTCGGGCCCTGGCCTGACGGCGGGATACCTCGACGATCCTGCTTTGACGGCGCAGGCCTTCGTGATCCGGGCGGGCCGCCGGTACTACCGCAGCGGGGACCGCGGGCTCCGTCGGGCCGATGGCACCTACGAGTTTTTGGGCCGGACCGACCGGCAGGTCAAGATTTCGGGTCACCGCATCGAGCTTGCCGGAATCGAGGCGGTGTTGCAGTCCCACGACCGCGTCGAGCACGCCGCTGTCGTGGTGATGACCCAGTCTGAGCCTGTGGGGGCGGGAGCGTCGCGCCTGGTGGCCTACGTACAAACGGGACGGTCTCCCGGCACCCACACCAGCGCTTCAGCGGTCGATCTGCGCGCATACCTGACCGCGCGCCTGCCGCTATATATGGTGCCCGCCCAGATCCGGTTCGTTGACGCGATGCCACTGACCCTGGTGGGCAAGGTGGACGCCGCTCGCTTGGGGGCATCCGCGGCGGATTCGGCACGTGAGGTGAGGCCACTTGGGCCAGCTCTGGCGACCCCGACGCAGCGACTCATCGCCCAGGTGTGGAGCGAGGTGATCGGGGTCGATCAGGTCTTCGCCGACGATAACTTCTTCGCCCTTGGCGGCGACTCGATCGCCGTGCTGGAGGTCTTCGCCCGGCTCGAAACTCACTGTTCTGCGCTCCCTGCGCCGACCGTGCTCTACCGACACCGAGTCTTGGCGGACCTCGCCCGAGCCATCGACGAAGCTGCGGCATCTGGGGTAGCGGAAGGTGCCATCCCCACCGGGTATGGCGACGCGCCCTTCCCCCTCACCCCGGCTCAGCGGGGGTTCCTGGTGGCCGAAGCCTTGTCCCCTGACGCCCGGTCGAGTTGGGTCAACAGCCTGCGCCTTGAGGGTCCCCTCGATACCGCGCTGTTCCAAGAAGCCGTCGACACTTTGGTCGATCGACACCCCATGCTGCGTATGCAGATCGCGGCCAACCAACGGCCGCCGATGCAGCGCGAGGTTCAGGGCGAGGCCCGCATCCAGGTCACCGTCGAGGACATCGCGCCAGAGAGCCTCGCCGCGCGGGTGGCCGAGGAACGTGCCTACCTGTTCGACACCTCCGACTGGCCGCTGCTGAGACTGCGTCTCTTCAGGTTGGCAGCCGATCAGTGTGTGCTGCTCGTCCACGGGCATCACGCCATAGCCGACGGATACAGCGCCGCGCTCTTGGTCGAGGAGTTGACGGCTCTCTACGACGGACTGGTTTCGGGACAGCCCGGTGAGTTACCTGCGCTGCGCAGCACCTTCCGCGACTACACCGCGCTGCTCATGAAAGCACCATACGGTGCCGCCGCATCGCCGCAGCCCCCCGCGAGGACCGAGCTTTCGGCATACACATCGCCTCGGCTCCGGCGCTCGCCCGACGTGTTGGATGGTCCCGAATTCCATGGTGCGGAAGTCGATGGTCGCGTCGATGCTGCGACGAAGTCGACCTTTACCCTGGACCCCCGAACCACCGCTGCCTTGAGCCGACTCGCTTCATCGCAGGGCACGACACCGTATGCGCCGCTGTTAACCGCGTACTACCGGGCGTTGGCCCAGGCGACGGACCAGATCGATCTCGTGCTGGGCGTGGCCTCCACCGGGCGGGACTATCCGCTGGCCGACGTGACACGCATCGTCGGGCCCTGCGCCCATCTGCTGCCGATCCGGGTGACATATCCGGGGACCACCTTTGGCGACCAAGCCAGGCATATCGGCGAAGCCGTGACCGCAGCTCGAGAGTCGGGTGCCTCGATGCATCACGCAACTGCCGCCCTACCCGCTGACGGCATTGCTGCTCCGCTGGGGGCTCAGTTCGTCTTCAGCTACCTCGACTTCGGCTCGCTGGGCCGTATCTCCAGTCGGACGTTAACCATGACCTGGGACCACAACGGCGGCGATCTGGAGCCGCCGCCGATCGGCACCGATCTGTTCTTCACCGCTCGACCCGACGGTGACTCGCTGCAGTGCACCCTCCGCTCGTCGGCCGGTGTAATGACTGACGCGGAATGCAACGACCTCGCCGAGTCGATTCGGCGTGACCTGCTAATCGCAGCCGGGACGCTGCCGCTGCTAGACGCCGCCATCGTCGGGTATCTGCCCGCCCCCGCCGACCTCACGGCCGCCATCGGTATGGCCCCATCGACGGCTTCGAGAGAAGCCATCCGGCGACGGATCTTTCCCGATGGACAGCCGCGCCTGCTCGAGGAGGTGTCCACTCGGTTGGGGACGTCCGGCTTCGTGGCGCTCCCGATCTTTGCCGATGAACTGGCCGCTCGAGGGCACGAAGCGCTGTCCCGCGACGTCGCCCAAGCGGTGGGCCTAGCCAGCGAGCGGGGGGCACTCTGCGTCTCCCTGGCCGGGATGCTCCCGTCTCATACGGCATACGGACTGGGGGTGGTCCGCGAGCTGGACATCGACTCGGCCCCGGTCTCCACCGGGCATGCCGCAACCGTAGTGTCGGTGGTCAAGACCGTCGTGGCGGCCCTAGACCAGACCCACCGTGACCTGGACGAATGCGCGGTGGCCTTCGTGGGGATCGGGTCGATCGGGAGGTCGGCCCTCGATCTGCTCCTCGCACTGGCCGGATCACCGAAATCCCTGGTGTTGTGTGATGTCCCGAGTCGTCGCCAGCACCTCGACGCCTTGGCCTCGCACCTGGCCTCCGATGGCTACCCAGGGACCGTCACCGTCGCCTGCTCGAGCTCGGCCTTGCCCGCGGCCGTCTACGGCGCCGACGTCATCGTCGCCGCGATCAGCGGGGGTCAACAGAGCCTCGACGTTGATCGCCTGCGGCCCGGCACCATCGTTGTGGACGACTCCTTCCCGCATTGCTTCGACGCCGAGGCCGTCCGTCGCCGGATGGCCAGACGCGGCGACATCCTCGTGGTCGGGGGCGGTCTGCTCGACTGCGGCCCGGTCGTGCGACGGTTGGCTGACGGCATCCTGCCTGCGGCGCAGATGGCTGCCGTGATGAGTCACCGTCGCCCCGACACCATCGCCTCTTGCCAACTCGAATCGTTGCTGCAGGCACATCGGTCGCAGTGCCCGGTCGTGCACGGGTTGGTTTCGCCAGCGCTCGCCGCGACCTACTGGAACGAACTCACCACCGCAGGCATCCAGGCTGCACCGCTGCACCTTCTCCAGGACCCGGTCACGCCCGCATACATCGAGGCGTTTCGACGCTTTAGAGGAGAAAGCAGCCTAGTGGCGCAGATGGGACAAGACGGACCCGATGGGCGCACTGAGGATCAGCACGAGGAGCAGGGCGCGGTATACCCAACTCCTCAGGTGGCCGATCTCGGCGATGCCCGGGGATCGGATCAAGGCGATCACTAAGGCACCTTCCAGCAGCACAACCCCGACGTCGACACCAAGAGGGAGCCCGGACAGCGAGCCGACAATCACGGCTGCGTTGCCGCCGACCCAACCGCCCAACTGCGTCCGCGCCCAGACCGGGGATAGTCCGGCCGCCGCTCGCCGTTGCATCGTGCCGATCCCGAAGCCGCCGACCCCGCAGACCAACACCAGGTATGCCGCGAGCCAGCTGCCCTGAGCCCATTCAAACGGCCCGGTCACGGCCGCTACAAGCCCACCGGCGACAACGCTGAGCGCCGCGCTAGCGATGAAGACCGTGGCCGGCTCTGGGTCGCTGCGGGCGCGACCTACCGATCGCTGCGGGGCCGCGCTGACGGTCATTCCTGCAGACCAGCCACGGCCACCGTGAGCAAGACCGCCGAGTCCTCGATGGCGTCGAGGCGATGGCGAGCGGGCGGGATGATCAGGTAATCACCTGCGGTCGCTTCGCACGAAAGGTCCCCGGCAACCAAGGACACCCGCCCGGCCAGAACCTGGAGGGTGGCTTCGCCAGGGCTGTCGTGTTCGCCTAAACCGTGCCCCGCGCTCAGAGCAATCACCGTCTGGCGCAGGGCGTGTTCGTGGCCGCCGTGCACCGTCACAGCACTGCGCCCGCTTGCCCCTTTCCGGGCTGCGGCAATGTGCTCATCCGCCACTGCGGTCAATGATATTGAATCCATCAGGA
>JBBSVB010000143.1:0-6572 GCA_038233875.1 Actinomycetales bacterium
CGTCGACCGGCTCGGTGTGCGACGACGTCATCGTCACCGAGGTCGGCAGAACCCCAGATAGGAACGTGGGAATCAGCGGCAGCTCAACGTTGACCGTGGAGGTCACCACAAGTGATCCACCGGGCGTTAAACAGGAGGATGTGGCACAGGACACCGCAATACTTCCCTCCCCGGAGTCGAAACCGTGGGCGTCAAAAACCAAATTGGCCGCAGCAACTCCGCGACCCGGACCGGTCTCGGCCTCAGCCGCTGTGGCGTAGGCGCGGCCTGCCTCACGAGCCGCGCCTGAGGCTGCATACGCGCCCGCTTGAAGCCGGCCAACAGTGCCGACGAGATAGAACAGCGGGAGCATCAGGATCACCATCAAGAAGGTGACCTCGATCAACATTGATCCGCGGTCGGACCGCCAGTCGATCATTGGTCCTCGGCGAAGGCTTGGCCCGTTACGGTCATCGCGCCCGGCGGACCCAGCGGCCCCAACAGCGGAACCGGCAAGGTCGCTATCACTTCGATGACCTCCACCCCACCAACAGTGATGCGCTCAGCCGACACGGAGGTCCCGTAGTTTCCCGGCAGCGTGGTCTCGAGCAGTTCGCGGGTGCGGGCGACTCCTTGCTCGGGCGTATTACCCAAGCGCGCGCCCTCGCGAGCGCCCTCGATGGCGTGAGCGGTCGCGGTGTTGTGCACATGCAGCGCATACCCCAACTGCAGGACCGAGGCGAACATAAGGCACACCAAGGCCGAGACCAGCGCAAACTCTGCCACCGCTGAGCCCGCGTCGTTCTGCATTCGAGGAGCAGGGGCGTCGCCCCTGCTGATCACGGGTTGACGACCGAGTTAACCGAGGTGCTGAACAGGTCGCTCAGGAGCGGTCGGGCCAGCAGCGTCAACACCACGACGAGTCCTGCGGTCATCACGGTGATCATGACCCACCCGGGCACGTCTCCGCGCTCGCGGTCCTGTACCCACGTTGAGAGGCGCGACGACATGGTCGTCACGGCCGAAAACAAACGACGCTGTGCTCGTTCCAGATTACTCATGTTGTGCTCCTCATTGGTTGGGTTCAGACGGTCATTTGCAGCAGGGACAGGCCGGGGTATGCAGCGAAGACGACGGTCACGGGAAGGACCATGAACACGACCGGCACCATCATTGCGATTTCGCGTTTGCCGCCTTCTTCGATGAGCGCCTGTCGCGCGGATTCGCGGGCGTCTTGCGCCTGAGCGCGAAGCACTTCGCCCAGCGGGGTGCCTCGCTCAATCGCGACCACAATGCCGTCGACAAACCGCGTCAAGGGGGCGAGGCCGGTGCGTTCGCTGATCCCCAGGAGCGCGGACGGGAGAGACATTCCCGTGCGTGCGTTCGACAGCGCAATATCGAGCTCGGTGGACAGTTCGCCTTTGGACAACCGGCTCACACGCTCCAGGGCCTGCGTAGTGCCCTCGCCTGCCGTGACCGAGAGAGCCAGCAACTCGGCGAGCGCGGGGAATTCGGCCATGATGCGCTTTTCCCGGCTCTCGGCAGATCGAGTCAGCATCGCATCCCGAGCCATCGAGCCACCCATCGCGGCCAAGGCGATGACGATGGCTAGAACCGGCAGCGACACCCCGCGGGCCCACCACAGCAGCGACCCGAGCAACGCCACCACCACGGCGGCGGAAACGGCCCAGATCACCTGCTGCACGCGGAAACCTTCGACGTCTTCGTTCGCGTTGGCACGCAACAGCCTGCTGCGCACAGACTCGGTCCCACCGAGAAGTTTGTCCAACCGCGCTGCAAGCGACGCAGTGATCGGGTTCACCACTTCGCCGAATCGAACCTCCCTGTGCTCCTGATAGAGCAGCCGAGACCGCCGAGGTGCCCGGTCCAGATATGGCTCGACGCGGGCACTGAGATTGATACCTCGAGCTATCGGCATGCCTCGAAGGACGAGGTAGACACCCAGCGCAAACAGGGCACCAATGAAGGCACCCGGCATAGACAACCAGGGGCTCATCGGAGCACCCGGACTTCCTCGGGCAGTCGGCCAAGGTGGACCATGGCGCGGTAGGCCAAAATGGACATGGCTCCACCCACAGCCAGGATCAAGATCCCAACGGGGGCTCGATAGGCCAATAGCGCAGATTCCGTCGTGGCCATCATGGCGAGGACCGCCCAAGGAGCAGCGATGGCGAGGCGCGCCGCGTTGACGGTCCAGCTTTGTCGCGCCTCGAGCTCAGCTCGCGAGCGGGCGTCTTCGCGCAAAAACTGCGACAGCGCTCGCAGCACGCGACCCAGGTCGCTACCGCCTACCTCCCGCGCAATCCGCAAGGCCTCAACAAGCCGATCAGCAACGGGGTCGGCCAGCCGCTCCTTGAGCAGGTCTAGGGATTCGGAGAACCGCCCCGTGGCGCGGTAGTCGTCAGCAAACAGGGCAAACGACGGCCGCAGCTCATTAGGGCCCCGATCCGCCAACTGAACCAACGCCTCAGGCAGCGCAAGCCCCGCCCGCACCGCCGAAGAAACGTGGTCTACAACGTCGGGCCAGACCTCACGCAGCGCCGCCCGTCGAGCCCGAGCGCGCATCTTGACGAAGGCGATCGGGAAGTAGGCCGCCATCGCGGCGAAGGCCACGGCGATAGCCGGTACGGCGGTGACCGCATACACAAGGATCAACACGGCGAAACCGAGGGCGGATGCCCCGGCCAGAAGGACCTGAGGGGTCAGTCCTCGCAGCCCGGCCACCGCGATCTCGTCGGTCAGGGTGCGGACTAGGGACGGACGCGTGCGTGCAGATTTCACGCGTTCAGGCTTCGGCCAGAACGACCACCAGACGCACGTCAGCCCGATCCCGAGGGTGAGCCCGAGAAGTATGCCGGTCATGGCTGGTCGCCTAGAAGTTCGCTCAGGTTGAAACCCGCTCGCTCGAAGCGATCCTCATGCGGTGGGAAACCCTGCCGTCGGACCAAATCCCCGTTGCGTCGCGTAAAGAGGTCAGCGACCTCGATCACTTCACCCTCTGCACGACCGGGCAGGGCCACAATCTCTTGAACGCGACGATGCCCATCGGCTTGCAGCGCGACGTGCACCACGATGTCCACCGAACTTGCCACCGTAGGCACCACGAAACTGCTACTCACGTTGGGGCCAGCGAGCAACGGAAGGGTGCACATTTTGGTGACGGCTTCGCGCGCGCTGTTCGCGTGGATCGTGCACATCCCTGGCAAGCCAGAGTTCAACGCAATCAGCAGGTCCAAACTCTCGGACTCCCGAACCTCCCCCACCAGGATGCGCGACGGCCGCATACGCAGCGCCTCTTTAACCAACCGGCGCAGTGGAATCTCGCCGGTGCCTTCAAGGCTCGATTGACGGCACTGCAAGCCCGCCACATCTCTGAGCGGAATTTTGAGTTCAAAGACCTCTTCGCACGTCACCACGCGCTCTTGTTGCGGGATAGCTGCTGCCAAACAATTCAGCATGGTTGTTTTGCCAGCCTGGGTGCCCCCGGCCACCAGAACGTTGAGCCCACTCGCGACCGCAGCCGAAAGGAAGCGGGCAGCCGCAGCGGTCACGGTGCCCAACCGGACAAGGTCCTCCATGTCGTCAGCCGCGACCACAAATTTTCGTATGTTGACGGCCCAGTGACGGCGGGTGATGTCGGGAATCGCGACGTGCAGACGCGATCCGTCCGGCAACGAGGCATCGACGAAAGGGGAGCTGAGGTCGACGCGGCGTCCGGAGGTGCGCAGCATGCGCTCCACGAGGTCTTGGACTTGCTGCTCAGTGAGGAAGGTCGGCGTCAGCTCAGATCGACCATGACGCGCCACAAAGACTCGCGATGGCTCATTGATCCAGATTTCTTCGATGCTGGGGTCGTCTAAGTAGGGTTGGAGTGGCCCGTAACCTGCGACGGAGTCCAAGAGCAGCCGTCGCATCTCAGTGGTGTCGTTGATCGCCGGGAGCCCTCCCATCAGAGCCCTCTCGTCATACTCCGCGACGGCCTCCCCGATCACGGCCCGCACGGCGACGTCGTCGCGCACCGGATCCAGGCGTCGACGACGAATGAGCTCGCGGACGTCCTCTTCGAGGGACGCCAGGGTCGCAGCAGACATAGAGGAGTCAGCTCATCTCACGGTCGGTCAGCGCCTGTCACGAGGCGCTAGGCACGTCAATTACGTATGCCGGGGCAACAGCAACAGTGGGTAACCTAACGGAATCGCAAAGATTTGGAAAAGGTTCAACAGGTCATCTGTGGATAACAGATTCGCAAAACGCGTCAATCCAGTTGGCCCATAGCGAAACACGAAAGGATCACTGCGATCCCGCCAATCACGACCGCCGCAGCCACACTCGGAAGCGCGAACTGGAACGACGCGATGCCGAGCGGGATCATCAGACCGTTGAAAGCCATGGCCGGGGCTTGAGATCGGGGATGACGTTTCCATAGGCCCGCCGACACGTAGGACAGACCGATAACGAAGATGAGCATGGTGACGATCGACATCACCACCACCGTGGGGTCGCTGCCTTGCCCCAAGAACAACTCCACCCCGTAGAAGGCGGCGAACCCGGCCACAACAACGGCTTCGAGACCCACCAGTCCGCTGGCCAGCTTGCTCGCATGGTGCTGGCGCTGAGTGGGCTCACTCGACATCGGGGTGGTCACGAGCAGCACGATATCCCGTCCCTGTGCTCGCCCGATGCCGCCCACACGCTGGCCAAAATCGGCCCCAGGGTTCACGTGAACCCTGGGGCCGCTCGTGCTCGGCGTGTCGACAGCCTCTGCGGGCGAACAGAAAGACGTGTCGCAGAGGTGCTAAGCCTGGGAGCAACAACCAGTCGCGAACCTTAGGGGTCTAACCCCGCCCATGCGAGGCCCTGCTGCGACGCGTCAACGAATCAACGGTGACGGCCAGCAGGAGCACCGCGCCGGTGACCATGAATCGGACCGAGGAGTCGAGACTCAGCAAACTCAGACCTGAACTGATCGACTGGATAACCAAGATGCCGAGGACGGCCGACCACGCCGAACCACGCCCCCCAAACAGGCTGGTCCCGCCGATGACGGCCGCTGCGATGGCGTTGAGGTTGGTGTCGGCCCCGCCGCTGGACTGATTGGCTGCTGCCAGCCGGGCCGCCGCGAAGAGACCACCCACGGCCGCGAACGTTGAACACGCCGCGAAGACGCTGAGGTAGACGGCACGCACGTTGATCCCGGCACGACGGGCGGCCTCGACGTTGCCGCCGATCGCCATCACCGCTCTACCCCAGGGGGTTTTGCGGATCGCTATGTCGGTGAGGAAAACCAGGACGATGAACGTCAAGAACATGATCGAGACGCCGCGGTCTTTGTTGAGGACAAAAGCACCCGCCAGCGCGATCGCCGCAAGCACGGCGGTGCGGACCAAGAGCGAGATATGCGAGCGCGGCGTCAGCCCGGCGGCGACCCTCGATCGCGAGTCCAGCAGACCGGCACCTACGTATGCCGCGGCGCACGCCACGATCACAACGTAGGAAAGCCAGTCGGGCAGGAACATCCGCTGCGCGAACTTCACCAAACCGGATTCGAACGGAATGTTGATCGATCCGGCGTCACCGAGCACCCACAGCTGCAAGCCTAGAAAACCCAAAAGCCCCGCAAGGGTGATGACGAAACTCGGCACCCCCCACCGCGTGAAGATCCATCCGTAGAACAGCCCGATGACTACTCCTGAGCCCAGCGAGGCCAGGATCGCCAGCGGCAGTGACCACCCTTGTTGGACGAACGTCACCGCCACAACTGCTGCAGACACACCGCTGACCGAGCCGATGGACAGGTCAATTTCACCGAGAAGAAGAACGAGCACGATACCGAGCGCGAGGGTGCCGATCGCCGCAGATTGCAGACTCAGGTTCACCAAGTTGCGGCTGGACAAAAAGGCCGGGTTGAGCGCCTGGAAGACGCCCCAGATGATGACCAGGCCGATCACCACCGGCAGCGATCCCATCTCTCCGGAGCGCAGACGGTCGAAGAACGAGGAGACGGCACCGCCGATGCCTTGGCTGGCGATCAACCGTTCGTCAGCTCGGTCGGCCGCAACGTCGTCTGGGGCGGTCGCCTCGGTCGAGGCGGTGGGGTCACTCATGACGCCTCCTCTTGCTGGCTGCGGCGATGTGCGCGGGCCGAGACCGCGTTATTCGTAGCCCCCGTGATGGCGGCAATGACGTCTTGGCTGGTGGTTTGGCTCACCGTGAACGTGCCGTTATTGCGGCCCAACCGCAGCACGACGACGCGATCAGCGACTGCCATCACGTCAGCCATGTTGTGGCTGATGAGCAACACACCGAGCCCGCGTTCGCGCAGTCGCTCGACCAGATTGAGCACCTCAGCAGTTTGAGCCACGCCTAGGGCAGCGGTGGGTTCGTCGAGCATCACCAACTGCGGGTCACCGAGCAGCGAGCGAGCAATGGCGGCGGTTTGTCGTTGACCACCAGAGAGGCTGGCCACCGGTATCCGGACCGAGGGGATGCGCGCCGAAAGTTCTTTAAGCAGTTTCCAGGACTGCCTTTCCATCTCGGTCTCGTCGATCTGGCCACGCTTGACGATCTCGCGA
>JBBSVB010000144.1:0-6571 GCA_038233875.1 Actinomycetales bacterium
CGGACACCTCCGTGGTGACGACACCAGAGTTGCCGTTGAGCCAGACAGCGTCGAGGTCGCGCAACTCGGGGAACAGGACACACACCCGGTTCGACGTGACGATCGTGGCGCCGGACTCCGAGTTCAGCGTCTCGAGGTTCGGCTGTGTCAGGTTCATACCCGTCACGGTGTTGAAGGCTTGAGTCCCGTCCTTGTGCCACGCCATCCGGTAACTCGGCTGGTCGGGGTACGCGCCAGCCATCTCAGGTCCAGGAGGTGCAGTCGGCGAACAGGCGGTGCCACCACACGCTCAGAGTCGCGTTGGCCGGGGTCGTGCGGCGGATCTGGAGGACAGATGAGATCGCTCCCGGGCCAAGAGGGCTGGACAGCGTCTGCTGCGCGGCCCACGTCAACCCGCCGTCCTTCGAGAGGGCTGCCTGCCCCACGACGCTGGGAGCCGTGTCTGTCAGGATCGACATCGCGGCCCGAACCGAGTTCGCCGTCAGCGTCGGGTGCATATTCTTGATCCGGAAGGTGCGGGTTGCCGAGGAGTTGCGCGGCACGTCACCCCAATCCAGGTCTGCCTCGCCGAGCCTCTGATCCAAGGTCGGGTGCCAGATCTCCAGACGCTGGAGGTTCACGCCGGGAGCGGGCTCTCCGTAGAGATGGATCAGGCCGAACACGTTCCGGCTGTTGCCGCCGTAGGCCGAGAACCGGAGTGCCTTGATTCCGAGAACGGTGTTCGCCTCGATGGCCGTCCGAGCGAACGTCTTCTCGATCCCTGTGTAGGAGAACGCGCCTCCGTCGGACGACACACCTTTCAGTTGAGTCCAGGTACCGTCGATCCCGTTGGTCGAGTTCGTCGACACCTCCAACGGACCGGACGTCGGCCCTCCCGCGCCGCTACTGTGACCCTGAAGGTAGTAGCCGTCCAGGTCTCGCGCTTCGGGGAAAATCAGGATGAGGGTGCGCTTGACGAAGAGGTTGCCGGGGTAACCCGCATCGGGGGTCTCGCTGTTCAGGTCCGTCTTGTCGCCAGCAGAGATCGAGTACGGTGAACCGCCGTTGTCCCTGCCGAAGAGTTGAGTGCCGTCCACGTCCCACGCCATTCTCCACGACGGGACGTTTGGATAGTTACCCGCCATCAGGGGGCCTCCCACGTGTTCGGTGTCGCGGTGATGGTCATCTGCCAGAGCCAGAGAGAAGCGTTCGTCGGGACAATCTGTCTCAAGGTGATCACCGGGCTGATCGCTCCGGGCAGCACATCACCTAGGTTCAGGCTACCAATCCAGGTCACTCCGTCCAGGGAGAACGTGTGGAACGACGGAACTGAGGGTGAGGTGTCTGTGACGATAGACCGGGTGATCGAGATGGCCTTGGCAGTCAGGATCGTCGAACGGTTCTTGATCCGGAACTCACGGGTGGCGGTGGTGCCCCGAGCACGGTCGCCGAACTCGAACAAGTCGGGGGCAGCGGGCTGATCGAGCGTCGCGTGCCAGAAGTCTACGGAGTCCGTCGGGCCGTTCGTCCCACCGTAGATCAGCACCTTGCCGACGGTGCGGTTGCCGGTCGCCCCTGTGGGGAGCATCAGGCGCAACCATCGGACGTTGACGAACGCCTGCGGGGTGGCCGCGCCAGAGCGAGACCACTCTTTCTGATCTCCGACACCGGGGGTCACAGCAGTCCCGGTCGTCCACGTCCCGTCGATACCGTTCGTCGTATCGTTCGAGACGGCGGGAGTCAGGATGTTGCCGGTGTAGGCGCTGATCGCAGTGATGTCGACAGGAGTGGGGAACTTCAGGAGGATGAACGGCGCGTGGCCGGGATTCGTCGTAGAGTTCCAGGCCAGAGTGAGGACCGGCACAGTGCCGCTGGACTCGTCGTTCATGTTGTTCATGAACGACGAGTCTTCCGTGAGCGGTGTACTCACGGCGTTCGCGGTCTTGGTCCAGCACCGCGTTCCGTTCAGGTTGTAGTTGATCCTGCGGGCGGTGGGGCTGGGGTAGTTACCTGCCATCAGGCACCGTCAGGGTCCTCTGAGAGCACCCACACGCCCTCAACAAGCACCCACGCGGCCCCGCAGCCGGGGCACACCCCCGAGGCCTCAGAAGGCTCCTCAGAGCCGGGGTTACACCAGTGACGTCCGTCGGGACGGTCGATCGGCTGCATCTCGACTCCTACAGGTAGGCGGGCTGCCACGTGAGATCGGCAGTGCCGGATCCCGACGAAGCGGTGAGTTGGACGGAGTTGCCTCCTGGGGAGAGCACGAACCACGGCCTCGCGCCCGAACGGGTCACCGCGCCGATCAGGTTAGCACCGTCAGAGGTGCGTGTCGCCTTGAACTGAGCGACGTCCAGCGTGACGCTGTCACCTGCCGCCACTGCCGATCCGAGTTTCACCCACACGTCGGGGTTCGGGGTCAGGTTGCGAACCTCGGGGTTCTGGAGTTGATCCCGCAGCACGATGGTGATGTCAGAGGCGATCACGTCACCGAGGTTGACCAGCAACTGAGGCACGTCCTTCACCAGAGTCACGGTCTGCTCGGGGCCGTAGAAGTACGGGTCGGCCAGCGTGAGATCGCAGGTCCACGCGCCCGCCTCGATCACGTGCTCGGAGAGGTCCAGGCCACCGGAGTACTCGGCCAGCGCCACGGCAGAGACCAGCACACCCTCTTCGTCGTACCACCGACGCCGCAGAGGGAACTGACCACCGTTCTCGCGCCAGAGCAGACGGCGGATCATGCGCCAGTTCGTGTTCAGCCCCTGATCGCAGTTCGCGGCGTCGTAGGGCTGGTCGGCCCCGTTCACGTTGGAGACCCAGCCGTTGAGGGTGATCACGCGCTGGTCGGCGATCTTCGGCTGGTGGAGTTGCCCCGGCTTCCCGTAGATCGTGACGTTGGACCCGCGCAGGGGAGGCACGTTGGTCCGTGCGCCGTAGATCGACTCGACGTGGTACGAGTAGCCGTGGAGGTCGTACCACTGCCCGTCGGTCCACTGGACATCCCAGAACTCTTCGATCATGCCAGCCCCAGATATGCGAGATTGCGCGTGGTCCGGGTCAGGCTGTCACTGGCCGTCTCGCGGTGCGGGTTGTTGATCACGACGTTCAGGGTACGGCTGTTCGTCACACCGCCGCCTCCACCCGCGCCGCCAGCGCCACCCAACCTCGGGACACCTGCGCCCATCGTCGGGTTGAAGGAGGAGGACACTGCGTCGGCCACCCCGAACATCGCCTTGCTGATCGGCCCGGTGTCCTGGAGACCAGCGAGGATGGCATCGATCACGTTGCGACCACCGCCGCTCGCCCCGCCCCCACGGTTCCACGCGGTGAGCGGTCCCTCCTTGACGGGGGAGCCGGGGAGCGCGTCCTTGATGGCGCTGGCGACCTTGGCCGCTGCGTCCTTCAGGGCACCGAGTTTCGAGAGCACACCCGAGACGAGGCTGCCCACGATGTTCGCGCCGATGGCGAGCATTTGGCCCGGGAGACTCTTCACCGCGCCGATGATCGCAGTGGCGATGTTACCTGCGATGGTGCCCAGCCTGCCGACGCCCGCCTGGACAGCGCCCGCCAACTTCGTGATCGCCTGCTGACCGAGGGTGAGGAGGCGACCGGGCATCTTGGCGATCTGGGTCGCGACGGCTGTGAAGATCCGGTTCGCGATGCCGCTGAGTCGGCCGACCCCGGCCTGCACCGCACCCGCCAGCCGCGTGATCGCCTGCTGCCCGAGGGTGAGTAGGCGACCCGGCAACTTCGCGATCCAAGTCACGACGCCGGTGAAGATCCGGCCTGCGGCCGAGATGACCTTCGGGGCGTTGCTCTTCACGGCACCGCCGAGCCGGGTGATGGCCTGTACTCCGAGGTTGAAGAGGCGGATCGGCAGCCGTGCGATCCAGCCGATCACCCTGCCGACCATGCCACCGACGGCGCTGAGGATTCCAGGCACCGCGCTCTTGATCCCACCGCCGAGAGCCTTGAACCCGACGGCTGCCAACTTGAGCAACTTCGCAGGGGCGAAGAACGTGACGAGTAGGCCGAACGCTCCGCTGATCAGCGGGCCGATGCCGGAGAACACCTGCTTCAGTCCGTCGAGCATCTTGGCACCGTCGAGGGTGAAGAGACCGACGAGGATGTTGATGATCCCGGCAATGATGCTGCTCGCACCGTCGATCACCTTCGCCAGCGACTTGAAGCCGTAGATGACCATATCGAAGAAGACGCCGAGGGCGAGGCCCAGCAACTTGTCTGCGAAGTCGAACACGAAGGAGAACGCGGTGCCCACTGCCTTCGCCACGGGAGCGAGAGGAGCGAGCGCGTCTGAGATCTTCTTGAATCCGTCGACCAGCGCGGAGCCCACCTCCTTCATCGCGTCCCAGATGTCACCCAACTTGTCCTTCAGTTTGTCGGACTTCGCGATGACAGTGCCGATCCAGATCGCCAGACCCACCGGGCCAGCGAACTTCGTGAGTCGGCTGAGGATCGTCAGGACGGGCTTGAAGGCACCGGACAGTTTCCCGGCCTTCGACGCGACATCGCCCGTAGCCTTGCCCGTCTTCCCGAGGAAGGGGAACACCTTAGCGAGAACGGCTCGCACCTTGTCGAAGACACTCTTCAGCGCCCCCCACGCCCGGGAGAAGATGCCGACCTTCTTACCGGCTGCTCCGGCGGCGGTCCCGGCACCCTTCGCGCCGCCACCCATGTTCTTGAGGATCGTGGTCAGGATCTTGAACTTGAGGATGCCGCCGAGAATGCCGAACAGTCCCGCGAACTGCCCGATGAGGCTGCCGATCATGATGTTGACCGCAGCACCTCCGATGATGATCGCGAGGAAGAGGCTGCTGACGGGCTGGAGGACCTCAGCCACCGAGACGAAGGCGTCGACCATCTTGTCGAGGGGCAACTGACCGAGGATGACGAACGCGCCCTCCACCGTCTTCAGGAAGGACGTGATGACACGCGGGTCCGCCAGTTCTGCGATGACCTTGAACACGGCCTCGGCGGTCTTGCCGAACTGCGCCAGCACATCGACAGAAGACGAGGCCCACTTCGCGATGGAGTCCTGACCCTCGACGCTGTTCGTGAAGTCCAGGAACTTCTGCGTCGCGTTGACCAGCATCTCGAGCAGCCGGTTCGTGGACGGGTTCGAGATGTTGAAGATGTTGACGATCGCCTTGTAGACGTTGACCAGCACGTCGATCAGCAGGCCCGCCGTCTTCTCGGCACGCTTCATCATGTCGTCGATCCGCTTGCCGAAGCCCTCGGCCTGCGTCCAGTCTTGGAACGTCATGGCGACTTCGGCGATGCGGTCAGCGAGTCGCTTGGCTGCGGGGGACAGCGCGTTGATGAGACGGAGCACTCCGTCGAGGAACGGGACTGCCGCCTTGGACAACTTCTTGAAGATCTCGGCGCTGTTGTCCAGCACCGCCGCGATCTGCTCGAGGCCCGCCTTGGAGTTCGCGTAGTTGAGCAGCGACTGGAAGAGACCGTTCAGGGCACCCGCCATCTTGACGAGA
Source organism: Actinomycetales bacterium (assembly GCA_038233875.1). Classification (GTDB taxonomy): domain Bacteria; phylum Actinomycetota; class Actinomycetes; order Actinomycetales; family Dermatophilaceae; genus Ornithinicoccus. Next base: position 5,490 of record JBBSVB010000144.1, read on the forward strand.
CCCGTCTGGAGCACGGGGAGCAGGGTGGTGGAGAGTTTGGCGATGTCATCGCTCAGCCCCTTGAACATCCGCTCCTGGACAGCGAGGCGGAGTTTGTGCGCCTCGTCCTTGAGGGAGCGCACGGCCAGCGCCGCCGCCTGCGCGGAGGGCGACAGATTCTTCAGAGCCGCTGCGAGTTCCTCGGGGTTGGCAGCCTTGATCGCATCCGCGAATCCTGTGAACCCGATCTTCGCCGTGAGTGCCGCGATGCCCAGAGCAGTGATGATGGGGGCCAGCCCGAACGACGACTGGACCAGCGAGTAGAGAGCGCCCGCCATGACGGTGATCGCCCCGGCTGCCGCGCTGATCGCGGAGCCGATGAGGGGGGCACCCGCGAGGATGGCTCCGAGAGCAGCCCGCCACGCAGTGACCGACTCACGACCGATGCTCTGGTAGGTCTCTCGGTTGTGATTGCTGATCTCGGTGAGTTGCTTGTGAATCCGCTTCCCAACGGTCTCGAGGGACTTGTCGTCGAACTTGAGGTTGACGTCGACGTGCGCCCCACCGACGCGAGGGCCGAGGCCCGCCATCTCAGTTCGCCATCGCGACGAGAGCGTTCTGGAGGAACGGGTTCGCGGGGGTGCCGGGGTGCCAGACGAAGTCGCGGTAGACCGGGGTGGGTGGATACCCGGCGAACTTCATCATCTTGCCGTTGACCGGCCAGCGGGGCGAGGGTCCTGTTCCCTCGTGGACGTATCCGGCATAGTAGACGGGGGTGTAGACCTTGAAGCCGAAGGCGAACTGGCCGAGTTCCTCTCGGTTCTGCGTCACCCTGATGCTGCCTCGCAGGGTTCCGGTCCGGACAGGAGCGTTGATCTTGGCGGTGATCTGCACGGCCACAGTCTTCTGGCGAAGGTGCTTCTCCGGGCCTGAAGCCGGGTGGAAGACCTTGGCGTAGACAAGGGGAGCGGGGTCCATGACCAAGACCACGCCGGGGCTGTAGTAGACAGCCATGGAACCCTCCCCTACTTGTCGGTCTTGTCTTTCATCTGGGACTTGTCCCACTCACGGAGAGCAGTGTAGTCCTTGGTCTGGTTCAGGTA
>JBBSVB010000145.1:0-6524 GCA_038233875.1 Actinomycetales bacterium
CAGAGCCGCTAGGGGATAGAAGCCTGGTTGATGGACAGTGTGAGTCCGACTCTGTCGCCAGCCGCACCCCGTTCTGTCAATCAGATGGGGTTCGCTACGACCCCGCATGACCAGCGCTTCTCGATCATCCGCATCTCGGCATGTGCGTGCGTCCGGCTGCTCCAGTCAGTCCAGGTCGTCCCCCGTGCTTGTCCCCTGGGCGAGGGCAGGGAGCCTGAGCCGGCGAACCAGATGGTCATGGTCGGTCCTGTCGGGCCATCGCGGGGATGCCTGAGAAGGACACGTGGCGGCCACCGTATTTTCGAGTGGGCCGTCAACGGCGCCCGTCTTGCAAGTGCAGTGGTGGGCCGTCGATGCCCGCGGCGCGGGCTTGTTGTGCACCCGCCGGGCCGCCGTGATTGCGGCGAGCGTGGTGGCGGCGCACGGAGAGCGGGCAGATCTGGACGTTAGCCGCCTATGACTCGCTGGCGAGGTCCCCGGCCCGCGAGCCGTCTGCAGTCGTTACGGTGACGCCATGGGTGAGTTGATGGTGATCTTTGGGCCGCCGGCGGTCGGCAAGATGACAGTCGGTCGCGCGGTATGCGAGCGCAGTGACTTCAGACTGTTCCTCAACCACCACACCATCGAGCCTCTCGCGGATGTCTTCGGCATGGGTGCCCCGCCGTTTCGCACACTCACAAGCGAGTTCCGGCGAAGAGTCGTTGAGGAGGCCGCGGCCGCGAAGGTGTCGTTGATCCTGACGCTTGTGTGGAACCTGGGCGGTGTCGAAGACGCCCGCTGGGTCGCGAGCCTCGTAACTCCATACGAATCCGCTGGCTTGCCCGTTTCGTTCGTCGAGCTCGCAGCCGACCTAGACACGAGGTTGGAGCGCAATCGCGGGGAAGACCGTCTCCTCGCGAAACCGTCCAAGCGGGACCTCGCTTGGTCCGACGCGCACCTGCACGAGCGTGAAGCCTGGATGATGAACACGGATCCCGACGTGTCGTTGCCCGCTGACGATGTGCTCGCCGCCCACCGACACTTGAGGGTCGACTCCCGTCGCCTCACGCCTGATGCGGCTGCCGACGAGATCGTTCGCTGGCACTCCGCCAACGGATGACGCCTGAGTCATGACGGGCTTGAGCGCCTCTTTCGGTCCCGCGCAACGGGGGCATCGCGACGCACCCGTGCGCATCCGGTCATCGGCTCCGTGAGTATCGCGGCGGAGTCGGCCGTCGCTGGGTACCAAGTACGGACGGGGTCGAGGGCCACCCGGTTTCGCGGAGCACGAGGTCAACCACCTCGTCAGAGGACAGGCCGTCTGTGTCTAGAACGGTTCCCGGGAGGTGCTCGTTGGCTAGGCGCGCTTCATCGGCATCTCCCGCTCGTAGCGCTGGCTCGACATCGGCCTCGGCGTAGCCCAGTAGGAGACCACGACGCAGTACGCGCTGACGCCGCTCCGCAGTCCCTATTCGCAGTCGCACAATGGTCCACTCTGCATCAGCGATCTGACCGGTGACATGCTCGACAACCGCGCTTGTGTCGAGGGCTCCGGAGACGACAAGACAGCGGGCGCTGTGGCCCTTGAAGACGTCCCAACATGCCGACATCGCGGCTGCCTTGACGACGAAGTTGTCTGGATCCTCCACGGGTGCGGGATGAGCCATCCCGATGTCGTCGAGGTCCAGGCGGGCAGTGGGCGTTCCTTGCTGGTACAGCCTGGAGAAGACCCGATACGAAGTGTCCGATTTCCCGGTACCCATTGCCCCGATCAGGAGCAACGCAGGAACGCGGCCACGCGCGTTGGTGTCGATGGTCACGGTCGCAGTGTCCCTCTGGCGGATGCGCTTGTCTTGCACTTTTTGGCCGGCTACTCCGCACCTGTTCTGAAGGCCTCGCGAGATCCTGATCTCGGGGTGCTCTCAACGGGTCGTAGCAACACCGGCAGGGGTTCAGCCTGTGCATAGGACGTAGACGCTGGGATAGTCGTCGACGCCCCATCGGTAGCGGAGCCAGACGCTGGCGTCCGCACTGGACTGGTAGTACAGCGCGCTCTCGTCCATTCGCAGGCTCGAACTTCTGAGGTCCTCACCGACGCCTAGGTCTTCGCGCGCCAGTTCCACTCCGGACACAAGGTCGTACACGACTAGGAACGGCAGTCGACCCGACTCCGGCTCGAACCAGGTGGCGACTGTTCCCGCGTCATTTGCGGTAAGGCCCTTGGCGTCATCCGGGGCTGGAACCGTTGACCGGTCAATGTCATGGGTTGAGGCAGGCACTGGCGGGCACGGACCATCACTGACCGGCGCTTCGCCCGGCAACGGCGTGATCGCGGGACCTGTCGGCGTGTCCGCGATGCTCTGGTCGACGCCCGTTCGGCCATCTGTCCTCCAGTGCTGAACCGTCCAGCCTCCTCCGACGACCAGTACCGCGGTAGCGGCGACCAACGCGAGGGTCCGCTTGGACTTGCGCCGCTCCGCGATCTCGCCCCCGCGGATGATCTCCCCGACGGGTGGAGGGCGGACCGACACCCGGTCGCCCAGTTCGTCGAGGTACTCGGTTGCTTCTTCGTGGTTCACGGCGTCCCTCCGTACTCGGTCAGGTCTGGGCTGAGAGACAGGGCGTCGAGCGCACGCGACAGACGACTCTTGACGGTGCCCGGCGCGATGCCCAATGTGGCGGCGATCTCGGACTCTGTGAGGCGGACGAAGTAGCGCAACGCGACAACCTCACGCTGCCCTTGACTGAGATTCGCCAGCGCTCGACGCAGCGCATCGGCCGAATCGGTCGCACCTGCGTCGTCAACTGTCGCCACATCGGGGACGTCGGCAACGGGCGACTCTCGACGCCACCGCGTGCGATACGTGTCCCGGTGAGCGTTTACCAGGATCTTGGAGAAGTACGCGTCCGGACGGTCAGCGTTGACCACTTTGATCCAGTCGACGTAGGCGCGCAGGAACGCGGTTTGCGCCAGGTCTTCGGCATCGGCCAGTGAGCAGCCCAGCGCCACGGCAGCACGGACAGCGGTGAGCCACCGACCGCTCACGAAGTCTGCGAAGTCCTCGTCCTTATTCACTTGCCCCCCATCGCGCGCGGTCCTCGCTCGCTACCCCGGATCGGTGCATCACGCTGTCAGGATGATGACGTAACTGTCGCCCGGAAAGGTTCCATCATCTCCGGCGATGTTCCGGATCTCGGCATGATCGAGCGCACAGGTCGCGGCAGATCCGGACGTTCAACCCATGTAGGCCGGGCAAGTGGGCTGGCCGCGTTCAAGGCCAGCGCAGCGCCGCCGACTCGGCAATGACAACGTCACGACGAGTCAGCGTTGCGGACTTGATATGCCGTGGCCTCGATGAGCGGGGCCTAGTACTTGTACGCCGACGACGTCCCCAGATGAGATAGGAACATTCTTGGTTCTTACAGAACCCGCCGCGACGCAGGTAGCGTCTACACAGGTATGAACGCCACGCGGGATGCCGACTTCGCGGAGTTCGTGGCGGCGCAATCAGCGTCCCTCGTCCACTACGCACGACTCTTGACGCGTGATGGCCAGTTGGCTGAGGACCTCGTGCAGGAGGCGCTCATCAAGGTCTACCTTAAGTGGAACTCGGTCCGCGTCAGCCCGTTGGCCTACACGCGGCGCACTGTGTTGAACCAGTACCTAAGCGGGAAGCGAAAGCGACGCGTCGATGAGGTCGCCATGGGTGACCGAGATGCCCCGACACGTCTGGACGTTGAGACGCCGATGGTGGGCATCGGGCTGGACGGCCTCACTGAACGCGAACGCGCAGTTGTAGTGCTGCGGTTCCACCTCGACCTTTCTGAACAACAAACCGCCGACATGTTGGGCGTCGCGGTCGGCACCGTCAAAAGCACCAGTCACCGAGCACTCGGCAAACTGCGCCGGACGCTCGTTCAGGCCGAACAGGAGTGACCATGAACGACATTGAGACCCTGGTTCGTGAGTCGATGGGGTACACGGGCGACCTCCGACCGCTGTCGCCCGAACCTCTCGTCCGTCGCGCACGTCGGCGTCGGTTGGTGCGGCAAACGGGAACTGTTGGGGTTCTAAGCGCCGCCGCTGTCGCCATCACGACGCTGACGGCCTACTGGCCGCAGCCTTCGATCCAGTCGGTAATCGGCGACCAGACGACCTCGTCGCCTGGCGGCCTGGAAGACACGATGAAGGTGGCCCTACGGGTCGCCGACTCGGATCAGAGGGAGGCTGTTCAAGACAACGTCGTGACACGGGCCGAGTACCGTTCCGGGTTTGATCGCTACCGTGCCTGCCTGTCAGATGAGGGATATGAGTTGGTGTCGGTCAACGACACTGGTCCGGTCATTGACTACAGCGTCGCTGCTGAAGCAGCCGACCTCGGGATCGAGGGCCCCTGTTACAAGCGACACTTCTACGTCGTCGATCTTGTGTGGCAGTTGGCCCAGAAGGGCCAGGTTCCGTAGTAGCCCACGAGCGACGACTCGACGGGATTGCGATCCGTTCTTGGGGAAGACCCTCCCGTCGGGATATGCGGACCCACGGATTGCGGCAGATCCCAATGAGGTATCAGGAAGCCCGACCCAAGAGACGTGGTCTTTGGCTACCGAGCCTCCGGCGATGACCTGAGAGCCTGCTCCGATGTCATCGTCCGCTCATCGTCAGCGGCAGATGCTCGACACGGCAAGTGTCGTAGCCTCGCGTGCATGTCAGAGTGGCCGTCACATTTGCTCGCGTCGGGAGTCCTCGTTTGGGACGAGAGCGGGCAATTGCTGCTGGTGCAGACGCACAACAGGTCGAGCCTCATCCTCCCTGGCGGACTCGTCGAGGCAGACGAATCACCCGCGGTCGCGGCGCATCGAGAGGTGCTGGAGGAAGTTGGGCTCGACGTCTCCATCGGCCGCCTCTTGGTCGTTCAATACCTCGACGGTGAGGACGAGAGGCCCAGCAGCGTGCAGTTCGTCTTCGACAGCCGACCCGTCCCTCTGACATCAGCCCTGAGGCTGCAAGTGGAGGAGATCGCGAGTGCCCACTGGCTGGAACCCGACGAGGCGGTCGCAGCGCACGGTGTTCGCGGTCGTACGCGGTTGATTGCAGCCCTCGCGGCGCGCGCAGGTGAGACGGTTTCCTTCCTCGACTCCACCCGAACTCGCTAGCGCGCGCTCATCGGCATGAGCGGACGATCGGATCGCGGCGGATCCGCGCACTGTCAGCGGCAGATGAGTGCGTTCGTCACGCGGCCCCGGACCAGAGTGTCTGCCACTCGACGACCCCATCAGCGACGGACTCCGAGTATCGAAGACCAGCGCTTGCGACATGAGCAGAACCGGCCCTGATGACGCCGTGGCCGGTGTTGCGGCCGAGCGGGTCGGTACTCACGAGAAAGAAGACCCCTGTCCCTCAGGCGTGACCCGACGGAGGCCCAGCCGTAGGCCGGACCAACTCATCGTGGACGTGGCAAGTCGGTACACGGGTTTGAACAACAACTCGATGCAGGGACCGCCGGGGTCGTCGTCGGGTACTCCTCGGAGATGGAGTTGGGCGTGACTCACTGTGTAGTCCCACGCCTGCCAGTTGTGGTCAGGCCATTCCCCCAGCCACGAAGCGCTCATCCAGCCATGATGGCTCAGCCGTGGCACCACGTATGGAATTCGGCATGAGTGGATACTCGGGCTGCGGCAGATCCGGGCGATTCACAACTCGCCACCCTTCGCTAATCGCGCGTTGCGTCACGGGATCAGTAGCGTTCGCTGAGTGCCGCACACTCACGACGTCAACATTGGCCGGGACGAGGTGCGAAAGACCTTCGTGTCGTGGTCGCACAACGAGCCAGACAGGGAATGGGCTGCGCTTCAGCACCTGAGTAGGCATGCGCCGGGCCTTGGGCCGTCACCCATCGCGCGGACCGAGGTTGGCGGTCGCCCCACGGTTGTCATGTCGCGAGTCCCCGGCACTCCGTTGGCTGGCCAACTCACGGTTGCTCAGATCCGGGCCCTTGCTGCGGCGCTGCGGCGACTGTTCGACGTGCCTGTCCCGCCAGAACTTCCGGTGCGCGCGAACGACCCGGTCAAGTTCTCTCATCGGTTCAGGGAATGGCTGGCCGTGGAGTATGACTGGTCGCAATGTCAGGACGCAGCGCTGGTTCAGGAGGCCGTCGAGTCGGCCCGGGTCTGGCTCGACGAAAACCCAACCTCCAATGCGTGGATCGGACATTGACACTGGTACTGATTGGTTAGGAACATCGACACTGGTACTGTTGTCGCGACAGACATATGGGATCTGTGGTAATGCGGACCTCGTATGCGGCTTCATTGTGCTGCGCTTGTTCGATGGCGGCACGCAACGCGGTTGTCAATCCCTGGCCAGGGAAGTGGGTGTGAGGCCATACACCATGGCGCATGAGACAAGTTGAAGTACGGCGTTGAAGGAAAGGGCACTAGCTGTGGTGATGGTGAGGTGGTAATGAGGTGCTTGTATATCATGGCGATAACAGAGGTGGATGGAAGGTGTGTGTGTGGTTATGTGGTTGGGTTGGTGGGTTGGTGGG
>JBBSVB010000146.1:0-6394 GCA_038233875.1 Actinomycetales bacterium
GATCGAGGGTCTGAGGCTGGCGCGTGAGGTGGGTGGCGGCGACCTCGGCCGTCTGCTGCGCAACCTGTCGGGCTTCCTGCGCGACGATGCCCGCACCCGATCCGAGCTGGAGTCGCGGCAGGCGTGGACCGTCAACGGCGCGCATTGGTAAATACTGTGGCTGTAGGCAGCGATGCTGGGGGTCTTCGAGGCGGCATCCAGACCTCTTCCCGGAGACCTGGGGCAGGGTTCCGTTCCTGACGGCGTAGGTAGCCTGGTCCCATCGGGAACGTCAGACGACTACGAGGTCGGCAAACAGTTGGCGGCATCTGCGAACTCGATGCACGGACTGACACGCTCACTTCCGGAGGCGTTTGCCGTCGGCCGCTTCTAGAGGCCGGCTCAATCCGATGATCTTCCTTCCGCTAAGTTGTAGGCTCAAGGCGTGGCAGCAGAGAAGGCCCTTGGCGCGCGTCCGGTTGGTGACGGCCGCGCCAGCCTCTACCGGCTGGCGTACGAGCAGGGGTTGCGGACGCTCGAGGATCAGCGTGATGAACTCAATGGACTCAGGACACGAGCCTGCAGTTTCATTGCCTTCGTCGGCTCGGCCACCGCTTTCCTCGTCGGAACGTCGGTAGGTGGGCTCCAGCGAACGGACACTTTCCGTTTTCTTGCATTCTCGGCGACCGCCGCAACGTTTCTGGCTATCGCATGCCTGATCCTTGTGCTTCGTCCGCGCACATTCGATCTTCGGTTGTCTCCGAAGACATTGGTTGAACGTTGGATCGAGCGGTCGGTTCCCAAGCCATCGGAAGAAGACCTTCTGCGAGGGCTTGCAGTAGTCCTCGACGAAATGCAGGCAGGCAACGTAGCTAAGTTGGCATGGATTCGAGCGTGGTACCTCGGGCTCATCGGGTTCGGTGCTATCGGGTTGTCGTTGTGGACCATGCTTGTCTGGATGAACGCCTGACCACGCGTACCGGCGGCCTCCGCTAGGCTCCCGGGCGTGAGCAACGACTCGGGCGGCGCGCCAAAACGAAAGCGCGCCAGTGACGAGCCCGTCGCGCCGGGGGATGCGCCGGTATGGGAACCGCCCAGTGGGCCGGATGACGACCCGCGACTTCCGGGGCCCCGAGGTGGGACAGCCGAGGACGTCATCCGTGTCCTAGTAGTCGATGACCATGAACTCGTCCGTACCTTGATGGAGATGTACCTGAACAGAGAACCTGACATCCACGTCGTTGGTCACGCGGGCACTGGACGCGAAGCGGTATCGGTTGCAACTAAGACGAGGCCCGACGTTGTACTTCTCGACATTGCCATGCCTGGTGGGAGCGGCCTAGAAGTCCTCCCCGTCATCAAGGACGCACTTCCGAGCACGGACGTCGTGATGCTTACTTTCATGGGCAACAGCGAGTCGGTGGCTTCGTCGCGAGAGGCAGGAGCGTCGGCGTATGTTCTGAAAGATGCCGCCCTCAACGACCTCGTCCGCACCGTGCGAGCGGTGGCGGGGCGTGGAGCGGCCATCATGGAGCCGTTCGAGGGCCTTCTGTTCTTCCGCCACAACGACGACGAATCGGCACCGCTGTTCAGCATCGCGAAAGGCGCGGGGCTGTCGTCGCGCGAGGTCGAAGTCTTGCGTCTACTGTCCAAAGGCTCGACCCGTAGGTCCGTCGCCAGCGAACTGTTTCTAAGTGAGAGCACCGTCAGGACATTGATTCACAGCATCTACGCAAAACTCGATGCGCACTCGACGCTCGGAGCGGTCAACGCGGCCCGTGCGTCCGGATACTTGACTGTCAACGACTAGCGCGCGAGCGTCGTGCTGGGTTTTGGCGGTGCGTGAGGATTGCAGAATCGGACTACAGGTGCGCGACGAGGTCCTTGGATGCCCACGCAAACCCAGCATGCTGGGTTTGCGCTCTGACGAGCATTGGTTTGGCAGCAGAGTGCCCAACTCGAATGGCAGGATGCGCTGATGCAGGCAGGCGACGTGACGCTCAAGAGTGTCTTCTCGGACAACCACCGCTACGAGATCCCAATGTTCCAGCGTCCGTATGTATGGGCCGCAGAGCGCGAGTGGGCGCCGATGTGGGACGACATCCAGGCAGCAGCGGATGGCGTCGTGCACGACATGACACAGGACGAGTGGCCTGATGAGCCCCCGCGGTACTTCCTCGGCTCAATCGTCGTCAAGGCGGTACAGCGCAACCCACAGCGGATGGACGGGTCGCTCCTGATCGACGGTCAGCAGCGACTGACGACGTTGCAGATCCTGCTGGCCGCGGGACGGCAGGTGGCCGCCGCGTTGTACGCCGAGACAGCCGCGGGGCGGTTCGCGGCGTGGCTGGAGAACGACCCCGCCACGGTGCATGAGAACTTCCCGGATGACCGACACAAACTCTGGCCGCTGCCGCAAGATCGGAACCAGTTCCTCTGGGCGGTCCGAGCCCCGGGGGACGCGGCGCTGTGTCCAGATCCTGCTCATCAGGTGTGCCGGGCACGGATGTGGTTCGAGGAGGCAATCGCCAAGTGGGCTGGCGACGGCTCTGACGCGGCGGATCGTCTCACTGCGCTGCACAGTGCGCTGAACGACCGCATGCAGGTCGCCATGATTACCTTGGAGAAGACGGACAATGCGCAGGTCATCTTTGAGGCGCTGAATCACCGTGGGGTCGAACTGTCCCAGTCTGACCTCATCAAGAACCTGCTGTTCCGACTCGTTGAGGATCAAGGGCACCGCAAGGATGCCGAGAGTCTGCTGGTGGACCACTGGCTTCCGTTGGACTCACGCCGGTGGCGCGCCGACGTCACCAGCGGCCGCATCACCCGCAACCGCCTTGACGTGGTGCTTGCCTACTGGCTCACGATCCAGAAGCAGAGTGCTGTGTCCGTCGAGCATCTCTTTGAGGAGTTCAAGGCTTGGATGCTGGACGGCGATCACAACGCGGCGGCGGTCATCAAGGCTGTGCGGGTGCACGCGGACCTGTATGACCGCCTGATGGAGAACCCGCCCGATCGAGGCACAGCGGAACTCGTCGACCACGTGGTGGCCACCAAGACCAACACGGCTTGGCCGCTTCTCATGAGCGTCTTCGACGACACACGTGCAGTGCCCGTGGACGAACGAGCCGTCGCGGTGGGCGCGGTCGGTTCCTACCTGATGAGGCGCGGAGTGTGTGGCCTCACAACCAAGGACTACAACAACATCTTCGTGTCCGCGATGAAGGCAAGCCTTGCCTCCGAAGCGAGTCACGCCGGGACAGCGGTGCTGGAAACCCTGAGCGGACTGCGCGCCGAGTCCAGGTGGTGGCCCTCAGATGGAGAGTTCGTTGGAGCGCTTCTCGGCTCAAACTTCTACGGGTTGTCGAAACCACGCATTCGCGCATTCTTCGCCGGGCTTGAGAACAGGCTGCGCGACAAGCAAGCGGAGGACGCGACCAGAGTCGAGGCAGGCAACTCCGCCCTGAACATCGAGCATGTCCTGCCCCAAGCCTGGAAGGCTCACTGGCCGCTACCCGATTCGCCCGACCCGCAGAAGGTGCTCGAAGCACGTGAGCGAGCGATCAACGCTCTCGGGAACCTGACTCTCACGAACGGTCGACTCAACTCTGCGATGCGAAACGCTGACTGGCCGACGAAGCGTGGCGCTCTCGCGGCGAAAAGCACGCTGCTCATTACCACCTCCTCAATCCTCGCGGCCCCTGGCGCAACAGTGCTGACTGGCTGGGACGGGGAATGGGACGAGTCGGCGATCGGTTTGCGCACCATGTGGCTGTCGAGCCTCGCTCTCGCCACATGGCCGCGCCCTGAGATCGAGGAAGGGGACGACTCACTCGAAGTGGCGGACGACGACAACGACGGCGAGGAGAGCGAGGACGCGGAAGAGGACCAGGCGGCGGAGTGAGTCGCGGGCCGTGGCCCGAGGTCCTCGACGCCCTATGGGTCTGCTCGGTTCTCAGGCACGCCACAAGATTTCTATGCGCGACGGGTCGAACCCCACAGCGCCACGCGGCCTCGGTGCACGGTGGATCGTGATGCGTGCTGCGACGGCCCTCACGATGGCGCGCTGGCGATCCAGCGGCATGGAAGGCCAGGCCGCTCGGAGTTCACCGACGCCTGTCGGCAAGTGAGCGAGCGCGGACCCGCCCTCTTCAGCGGGAAGTTCGGATCGGTCAGCGTCGATTCGCTGTTCGATGCGCTGCTTCATGGCCAACCACTCGGCTCGTCCGATGAGTCCGTCAGCATGGTCCAGGCCGACCTGGACCCGCTGCGTCTCCAGGTCCGCAATGCGTTGCCGGATGGCCACGATGTCCGATTCCACCGGGGCTTCGTCAGGGCTCAGGTCGGCGCCATCCAATGCCTCGAAGACAGCCTCGGTGATGAAGGCATCGAGGTCGGAACACGAGATGGAGATACCACCGCATCCCCGGCCTGACTGCTTGATGCACGCGTAGCGCGATGTTTTGCGCACTGGCCCGTCCTGTTTGACGACGCGGACGGTGCGGCCGCGGTCGTCCTTCACGACATCGCCGTTCTCGTCACGAAGCGCGACTCGGTTCCGCGTAACTTCGATCTTGTGATTCATGCTCTTCCCGCAAAGGCCACACTTCAGGATCCCGGCGCTCAGGAGGTAATGACGCCGAGTTGTCGTGGTGCGACTCGGGTCGGAGACCATCGCGCGGATTGCTTCGGTCTGTGCTTTCGTCAGGATGGGCTCCCAGTCACCTTGAGCGACCAACGGGCCCATGCCGTAGCCGCGGCGAGGCTTGCCCTCCCAGCCCCTCTTGTCCTCCCCAGTCGGGGTGCGCGGCGTCCACTCCCGCCAGCCGCACAGCCGTCCGGCAGTCAGAATCTGACGAACCGTCGATGTCGACCACGTGGCGCCGCCTTTCGCGGTAGGCACCCCGGTTTCGGTCAGCCACGTCGCGAGACTTCGTAGCGATTCGCGGGCCAGGAGTCTCGCTGCGAGGTCGCGGATCACCGCTGCCTGCTCGTGGTTCACGGACCCGTCGCGGTTGTAGCCGTAGGACCCGCCAAGCGACGCGGGTCGACCTGTCTCGGCGAGTTCCTGGTGCTTGCGCCGGATGCGCGTCGCCTTTTGGTCTGACTCGTGCCGCGCGAAGGCTACGGCGACGCGCGCCTGAAGTTTGCCGTTGTCGTTCGACAGGTCGAGCGGACCGGCCGTCACCGCGTGGATGGAGACGTCGTGTCGCTCGCAAGCGGTGATGACGTCTTCGAGGTCGATCGGTGATCGCGTCAGCCGGTCTGTGTGCCACACCACGACCACGCCTACTTCGCCGGCGCGGACCATCTCCAGCAGTCGGTCGTAGCCTGGTCGCTTCCTGCCAGACCAGGCACTGATGTCGTTGTCCTCCAGGACAGAAACCACATCGAAGCCGTTCCGCTCGCAGAGGGCCTTGCAGTCCGCGACCTGACGCGCCACACCAAGTCCTGCACCTTCGCGGTCGCTGGAAATGCGAGCGTAGATCGCAGCGCGAGGACGCGTTGTCATGCGGCGCGTCGATTGCCGGAAGGGCGGGCGGGCGCGATGAGCCGACGGATGTCAGCGAGCACGGCCCTATCCTCGATGCGCGCGCTTAGGGTCTGGTTCTCGCGGGACGTGGTGACCCACTCGGACATGTTGAAACCTGCTGTCGGTCGGGCGACTTCCTCTGTGGTCGACAGAGGATCGTGGCCAGGCGGGTTGCTCGCCTCATCGGCGATGTGCGGAGCGATGCGGCGAGGGCCGCGGGAGGTCGTCGAGTTCATACCATGCCCTGTGCCAGCAGGTGGCGACCAGCGGCCGCCCGTCACCGGAGCGGCACAGACCGGCGGCAGAGATGGTTGCCGCTGCCTCCTTCATGCACCCTGGGCGTTGAAGCCGACCGGGCATGGTGATGCCAAGGATCGTGCAGGACTGGCCACCTGCGCATCGCCCGCCTTGTACGGCGGTGGATAGGGGAGCGTCCACGTCTACTGGTGCGCGGACGGTTCGTGTTGGTGCGTCCTCGCCGCAAGAAGGGGCGCCGTGACGCCCTGACGAAACGCTTGGCCGCAGCCGATACGTAACGCCACGGCGACCTCGCTCAAGCCTGCCACACGACATCGCATGGCTGATCAGCCAGCGGCGCTGAGGTGACGGTGCACCGTACTTACCGGGACGCCGGTCACCTCGCTGATCTCACGCAGTGACTTGCCACCGCCCCGCATCTCGCGGGCGAACTCGACCTGCTTGGCGCTCATCTTCTTCGGGCGCCCGCCGACCTTTCCCTTCCGCTTCGCGGCAGCCAGGCCGTCGAGCGTGCGTTCGCGCAGGATGTCTTGCTCCATTTGCCCGAGCGCAGCCGAGATTGTCAGCAAGAGTTGTCCGGCCGGGGTTCGGGTGTCGATGCCGAGGTTGAGGATGCGAAGC
>JBBSVB010000147.1:0-6375 GCA_038233875.1 Actinomycetales bacterium
CAGGGTTTGCTGATCGCGATGCCTGTCGAGCACCTGCGCCGCGACCATGATCATCCCGGCACACGAGCCGAAGACCGGCATACCCGAGGCCATGCGACCCATGATCGGATCGCGGACCTCGAAGATCCGCGTCAGCCGGTCGATGGTGGACGATTCCCCACCAGGTATGACGAGCCCGTCGACCTGCTCCACCTCGGCCGGGCGACGCACATCCATCGTGCGCGCGCCCGCCGCCTCTAGTGCTTTGCGGTGCTCTGCGACGTCACCCTGCAACGCCAGGACGCCGATGAGCGGCGTCACCACCCGCGTTCGGCAAGGCGGTGCGGCGCGGGAATGTCGTCGACGTTGATGCCGACCATGGCCTCACCCAGACCACGCGACACCTTCGCCAACACGGCAGGGTCGTTGTAGAACGTGGTGGCCTTGACGATAGCCTCGGCGCGGGCCTGCGGGTTGCCGGACTTGAAGATGCCGGATCCCACGAACACGCCGTCGGCACCGAGCTGCATCATCATGGCCGCGTCGGCGGGGGTCGCAATGCCACCGGCGGTGAACATCACGACGGGCAGGGCACCGGCCTCCGCGACTTCCTTCACGAGGTCGTACGGGGCCTGCAACTCTTTGGCCGCAACGTAGAGCTCGTCTGGCGACATACTCGACAAGCGGCGAATCTCGCCAGCGATCGTTCGCATGTGCATGGTCGCGTTGGAGACATCCCCGGTGCCAGCCTCACCCTTGGAGCGGATCATCGCCGCACCTTCGGTGAGGCGGCGCAGGGCCTCGCCCAGGTTGGTGGCGCCACACACGAAGGGAACGGTGTAGTTCCACTTATCGATGTGGTTGGCGTAGTCGGCCGGGGTCAGGACCTCGGACTCGTCGATGTAGTCAACGCCCATCGATTCGATGATCTGGGCTTCAACGAAGTGACCGATGCGGGCCTTGGCCATGACCGGGATGGAGACGGCGTCGATGATCCCGGCGATCATGTCTGGGTCGCTCATCCGGGCGACTCCACCCTGCGCGCGGATGTCTGCCGGGACCCGCTCGAGAGCCATGACCGCAACGGCACCGGCGTCCTCGGCGATGATGGCCTGCTCCGGCGTCACCACGTCCATGATCACACCGCCTTTGAGCATGTCGGCCATCCCACGCTTGACTCGCGTGGTGCCGCTGCGCTGCTCGGGGGCGGACTCGGGGAGCGACATCAGGTGCCTTTCATCGTGCTGTTTACGGTAGGGAGCCCGCGCTTGCTTCGCGGCGGACCCGACAAGTCTACGGTGTGCCGATCACGTCGGTGGCGGCCATTGGTCATCGAAGATCACGGGCTCCGGAAGGTCGGTCCGTCCGGCCAAGTGGAACGTGCGGACAGCCCACTGTTGGCGGACGGCGCGCGTCTGATCGACCGCCTCGTTATGGAAGGAACGAGCGAGGCGCACTCGCATCACAGCCTCCTCGGCGTCGCTCGGCGGGTCAGGCATGGCGACCCGCAACAACTCCGTTAACGCCGTCTCGGCAGCACAACGAGGAGCACCCCACGCGCCTTCAACGTCCATGCAGTGCCGCCCGGCCTCCAGAACCAGTGCGGCGCTAGCTTGATCGAGCCGGCCGGAGTAGGCGATGTCGATCACTCCCTCCGCACGGCGCACCAACTGGGCATCCAGGGCTGCGCCGGTCGCCTCCAATCGGGTATGCAGACGGTCGAGGCGCACCGCTGTGTACGACAGATACCACCCGATGGCCAGCGCGACGGCGAGCGCCACGGCCACGGTGCTCAGCGGATCCATGGGGCTCCTCGCCAGGTGCGACGCAGCGACGAGCGGTGCCTCTGCACCCTGCTTCCGGTGGGCCGCACCGAGTCGTAGACCGCCAGGATCTCGGCACCGACGCGCGACCAGTCGAAGCGCAGCGCCTGACGCGGCCCAGCCGCTCGCAGCCGCGCCTGCACCTCGGTCGAGGCAAGAAGGTTCAGGATGGCGTGGGCCAGCGCGCGGGAGTTTCCGCGTTCAAAAAGGATCCCGGTCCGACCCCCGTCAAGCACCTCGGTAAAGGCAATGAGGTTGCTCGCCACCACCGGTGCGCCAGCAGCCATGGCCTCAACCAGGATGATCCCGAAGCTCTCGCCGCCCAGGTTGGGGGCTACATACACATCGGCGCTGGCCAGCAGAGCGACTTTGTCGCTCTCACTGACGGCGCCAAGAAATTCGCACGAGGCAGCAATGTCGGCGGGTAGGTGTTTCGTGAATTCGCGGGCATCCCCTGGCCCGGCGACAAGCACCTGTGCGTCGGGATGGATGCGCAGGATCTCGGGAAGGGCACTCAACAACACGGACAACCCTTTGCGGGGTTCGCCGATGCGGCCGAGAAAGACGATCCGCGGACCGTGCTGCGGGGTGGGATCGTCGGTGGACGTGGCCCTGGCGCGGATCGAACGGGCTGCGTCGAAGCGGGCCACATCCACCCCGTTGGGGATCACCACACACTCCCCTCCGAGTTGCGTCGACACGGTCGCTTTGGCTCGTGAGGACACGGCGATCCGGCCCGAGATCTTGTCGAGGCCAGGGTGCAGCATCGGCGCGGCCACCCGCAATGATCGCGACTTCATCTGAGAAGAGTGAAAGGTCGCGACGATGGGGCCGTCGACGGCCCACAGGGCCAGCAGCGAGGCGCTGGGGCTGGCCGGCTCGTGGATATGGACTACCTCGAACTGTCCTTCGTTCACCCACGTTCGCACCCGGGCCGCGACAACCGGCCCGAACGCGAGGCGGGCGACCGATCCGTTGTATCGCACGGGTATTGCCCGGCCAGCGTTGACCGCAAACGGCGGCAACTCGGTGTCTGCCTCGGCGGGGGTCAACACGCTGACCTCATGACCGCAGCCGATGAGGTATCCCGCGAGATCGATCACGTGCGATTGCACCCCACCGGGCACATCGAGGGAGTAGGGGTTGACGAGTCCGACGCGCATCAGTCAACACACCTCATTCAACGCACGTCATTCAACGAAGACCCGCTGCATCATGTGCCAATCGTGGGTGCTGCGGCGTACCTCGTGCCCGAGGTAGTCGGCGCACAGCTGCGTCATCGCTGCGATGCGCTCGGTTTTGGTGCCGACCCCGGGGTCGTGCACCGTGGGGCCGAAGGCGATCACGATGCGGTATGCCGACGGGCCGGGCCGCTGGCCCGGGATCAGCTCGTAGCGCACGGTGGTGGGTCGAAGCGGCGCCCCGGTCATCAGCGCCAACGTCGCTGGACCACTAGCCATAGCGGCCCGGTGGTCGCAGAAGTCGACGATGACGCCTCGTTCGGTCAGATCCCGGTCGGCCAACAACGGCACGAAGGCACCGCCCTTGACCGCTCGCAGCAGCCTGCTAAACACGGAGCCTTCCCCGGTCAGCGGGAAGATCGTCATACCCAAACTCTCGCGGAACGCCAGGAATTCGGCATACAACGCTTCGGGTTTGAGGCGTTCGGCCACGGTGGTGACGGGCGCGAGGTGGCACGAGGCCCACGCCCCCGCGGTGTCCCAATTGCCGAGGTGTCCCAGGAACAGGACCAGCCCGTTGCCGTCGGCGATATCCGCGCGCGCCGGAGCCTCGCCCTCGCAGCGCACCCGCGCCGCCAAATCCTCCGGCGAGCGATTAGGCAGGCGGAACGCGTCGCACCAGTAGCGCATGTAGGAGCGCATGCCTGCTTCCACCAGCGCGTCGAGCTCGTCAGCGCCCAACTCTGGACGCACCAACCCATAGTTGGCGCGCATCCTCATCACGTCTTTGCCGCCGCGTCGGGTCGCTGACAACGCCGCTACATCGAACATCCGGTATGCCGCCCGCTCAGGAAGCAGTCGGGTGCCGCGCCAGCCCAGCCGGAAAGCAGCGAGCGACGCCCTGTCGGCGAAGCCGGTCAATGGGCTCCCTTGGTCTGCGCGTGCACCATCGCCACTCTCTGGGCGACCGTGAAGGCGCTAGCCAATCCCAGCAGGACGAGCACTGCGGTCAGCACCCACATCGGCAAGAACAACCCGACCAACCCGGTCGCAAGCAAGATGACGAGCAACCGGTCGGCGCGCTCAGCGATGCCCCCGTCGCAGCGCAGGCCCAGCCCTTCCGCTTTGGCCTTAACGTAACTGGTGACGAACCCGAGCACGAGGCACAACAGGGCCAAATACGCGTTGGTCAGGTCATCGCCACGACCCGCGAAGAACAGGATGAGACCACCGAAGATGGCCGCGTCCCCGATGCGGTCCATCGAGGAGTCAAGGAAGGCCCCCCAGGGACTGGTCTGCCCCGACTGGCGGGCCATGTTGCCGTCGAGTAGATCGGTGAAGATGAAGACGGCGATGAAGACGCTCCCCCACCACAACTCGCCCATTGGGTAGAGCACGACACCGCCGACGACGACCCCGAGGGTGCCGAAGATGGTGACGGCATCGGGGCTGATCCCGCGCCTGAGCAGCGCCGCGGCCAGCGGGGTAAAGAGGCGTGCGAAGAAGGCGCGGGCGTAGCGGTTCAGCATGAACTGTGCGGCCAGGCCGCCACAAGCTGGGCACGGACGTCTTCGAGCAACATGGGCAACGCCTTGGTTTGAGCGATGATCGGCAGGAAATTCATATCCCCACCCCATCGCGGAACGATGTGTTGGTGCAGGTGAGCGGCCACCCCTGCGCCGGCGACCTCACCCTGGTTCATGCCGATGTTGACGCCCGCCGGTGAGCTCGCCGCGTTAAGCGCCAGCAACCCGGCTTTGGTGAGCGCCGTGAACTCTGCCGTCTCCTCGTCAGTGAGGTCGAGATAAAGCGGGACGTGGCGATAGGGACAGATCAGCATGTGGCCAGGGTTATAGGGGAAGAGGTTGAGCACGACGTAGCAGTGTTGGCCGCGGTGGACGATGAGACCGTCCTGGTCGCTGCGGTCAGGCGCTGCACAGAAGGGGCATCCGTTGCCGGCATCGGCGGTGGGCTTCTCGCCGCGCACGTACGCCATACGGTGCGGTGTCCAGAGCCGGTCGAAGCCGTCGGGTGAGCCCGCGAACTCCCCCGCATCGGCGACACCTCTGGGTATGCCGTCGCTCTTGCCCGCCTCCACCATGGCCACGATCCTAAAGGCGATCCGTGGGAAGGTGCGTACGCGCTACGGCGTTGTCCTAGGTATGAACGATCAGTTCGCCAAAAACCAAGCCCGACCACAGCCCTCAGAATTCGCACCGCCGGCCACCGCTTGGGTGCGTGAGCAGTTGGAACAGATCGACGCAGCTGGGGGCGACACTGCCGCGGTCGGCATCCAGGGGCGCGCGGTGGTCGTGCTCACGATGCATGGGCGCCGTAGCGGCAAACTGCGCCGGGTGCCGTTGATGCGAGTCGAGCAGAACGGGGTGTATGCCGCAGTGGCCAGTAAGGGTGGCGCACCGGAGCACCCGGATTGGTACTTCAACCTGATCGCTGATGCTCGCGTGGATCTGCACGACGGCACCGCGCATACGCAGACGCGGGCGCGCGAGATCAGCGGCAACGAGCGAGACAACTGGTGGCAGCGGTGCGTCTCGGCTTTTCCGACGTATGCCGATTACGCAGCTAAGACGGACCGGCGTATCCCCGTCTTCCTGCTAGAGCCGGTGCAATCTGGCTGACCCGTTGCTCGCTGGTTGAGCCCTTGTTGAGTGGGCTGAGGATGCTGGGGGCCTGATCCGAAATACGCACCGTTCAAGAGGGCACCGTCGAAGATGCGGCCTTCGCTGTCGTCATCGATGACGCTGCTTTGGTGGTGGATATGACACCTCCGAGACCAATTTCTGGCATCCGCTGTGCGGGCAACTCGTTTTGGCCCGCTCGCACCCGTTCCAAGAGCCTGATCTCGTCGAGGTCACGGTCGCTGGCGACGAGGTGCTCGACCCTGCCCAGCACTTCAGATGCATTCGCGTAATCATCTGCCTTTAGGCAGCACACGCGCTCCAACAACCACAGATCGCGTTCGAAGCACCCGGCTTCGGGAGGTGAACTGCCACGAAGCACCGTCGTTGCATCGCCCGAGTGCAACAAAATCGCCCTCTACGCCGAACTTTTCGCACGAAGGCCATTCACCGGTGCCCGGCACGATCGGCAGTTAGACCTGGCGGTGCTCCCGGACGGCGCTGACGATCTCCTCGATAGCGTCGGCGATCGGCACACCGTTCTTCTGTGTCCCGTCGCGGTATCGGAACGACACCGCCCCGGCGCTTTGGTCCTCCTCGCCGGCGATCAGCATGAACGGCACCTTGGACTTCTGCGCGGTGCGAATCTTCTTCGGGAACCGATCGTCCGTTGAGTCCACCTCGACCCTGATCCCCTCGGCCTTCAACTGCTTGGCAACGTCGTAGAGGTAGTCCTCGAAGGCTTCGGCGACG
>JBBSVB010000148.1:0-6362 GCA_038233875.1 Actinomycetales bacterium
ATCATCGGGTTATGTGCCGATGGTTCGTTGATAAGGCGATACCTCGACGGTCGCAAGGCTCGGAGCGGTGGCGGTGGCAATCGACCTTCGTCGCGAGGGATTAGCCCAGGATCAAGTTCGTGATGAACAGCAACGGGATCGAGCCGACCCACACGGCAGTGGTAATTCCTGACCAACCCTTCAGAGCTGCGGTGCCCTCTAGACCGGTGAAACGGGTCACGACCCAGAAGTAGGAGTCGTTGAAGTAGCTGAAGACCATCGATCCTGAGGTGCAGGCAATGGCAGCCACCACCGGGTCGATGCCCAACGCGGTGACCAACGGCGCCGTCACCGAGGCGGCCGTCACCATCGCCACTGTGCCCGAGCCTTGGGCTAGGCGCACCAGTGTGGCGATCACAAAGGGCACGAGGAATCCCGGCAGCGAAGTGCTTGCGACGGCGTCGGCCAGGGCATCGCCGACGCCGGAGTCGCGCAACACCTGCCCAAGCGCGCCACCAGCACCGGTGATCAGCAGGATCAAACCTGCGGAAGCCGCAGCATCGGAAAACCATCCTTGAACCTTGGTGCGGGGAGTCCATCGCGGCAGCAACAGATAAACCGCCAACAAGACCCCGATGACCAACGCCACCACAGGGTTGCCTATGAATTGCAACGGCACCGCCCAGCCTGAGGGTTCGTAGTCTTCCGCCGACACGCCCTGCCGACTCTGGTCGATCGCCCCGCTGACGGTGTTCATCACGATCAGCAGCAGAGGGATCATCAGCGGCAGCGAACCCACGAAGGCTCCTACTATGTGCTTCGGCGCGCCTTGTGGCCGCTCGCCCAGGATGCTGTCGTCGTCTTCGGGGCTGTGGCCGTCTTCGGGGCTGTCGCCGGGACGACCATCACCGCTACGGCCCCCCGACCCTTCACCGTCGTCAGTGCGCTCACTCGACGTGGCTTGAGATGCCGAGCCGGTTCTGGCAGCGGCCGCGCCTGCATACACCGCCTCGCGCACGTCAGCACGCACATCGCCTTCCAGTTGCGGGCCGATCCACCGCGCGTAGGCCACCACGACCGGGAGCAAGAGCACGGTGAACGCGAGGCCGACCAGGATGAGCAAACCCAGATCGGCTCCGAGGATCCCGGCTACGGCTAGCGGCCCGGGCGTAGGCGGCACGAGGTGGTGAGTCAGCGTCATGCCGCACCCCAAGGCCAAAGCCAGCGTGACGTAACCTGCCTTCTTGACCCGGGCGATCGAGCGCGCGAGCGGGTTCATGATGACGTATCCGGAGTCGCAGAACACGGGGATCGACACGAGTGCTCCGACGCTGCCCATGGCCCACGGCTCGCGGCCCTTGCCAAACACCGACAAGAAGGCGTTGGCTAGCGAGGTCGCCGCCCCCGAGACCTCGAGAATCTTGCCGATCGCCACGCCAAGCCCGATGACGATGCCAATCGAGGCCAACGTGTTGCCGAAGCCTGTAGTGATCGAGTTGACGATGTCGAGCACGGGTTGGCCTGCGATCAAACCGGTGACAAGGGCTGCGATGAGCAGCGCCACGAAAGCGTCGAGTCGAGTTTTCAGAACCAGGACGACGATCGTCGCGATTCCGATGACCAGCGCTAATAGGAGTTGGATATCCACGGAACTGTCCCCTTGCCGTTGCTCAGGCCGGGCGTCTTTGTCCGACGGGTTCATACTTGCCGGGCCTAGCGAAGTCGGCAACATTTAGCGCCGTTTGCCCTCCCGACGCGGTGGACAAGATCGACGTTCACTTCAATACTGGAGCACGGGCCAGCAATCTCACAATGGAGGTGGGTATGCCGAGCACAGGGCGTGATGTGATCGAGGGCTACTCGGGGGATTTTAAGATTCCGGAGCCCGTCGAAGTCTCGGCAGTTGCCGTCTTGGAGGCCCGCGAGGCCGCTTCGCGGGTCTTGGTTGTGCTCGATGATGACCCGACCGGCACCCAGTCCGTCGCTGATCTTCCGGTGCTGACCTCGTGGGACGCCGAAGACTTCGAATGGGCGTTTTCGCACCGCATCGAGGGTTCATCGGCGGCTGCGGTCTATGTGCTGACCAACAGCCGCAGCCTCGACCCCGCCGATGCTCGAGAACGGACGCGCGAGGTGGTGGCCAATGCCTACAGCGCGGGCGACAAGATCGACGTCGAGCTCACCTTCGTCAGCCGCAGCGACTCGACGTTGCGAGGCCACTATCCGCTAGAGACCGACGTCATCGCCGAGACCATCAGCGAGCACGGCGGCCCGAGCACCGATGGCGTCGTCTTGGTCCCCGCCTTTCCGGACGCAGGCCGGGTCACCATCGGCGGGGTGCACTTCGTAGAGCAGAGCGGTTCGCTGGTGCCTGCGGCTGAAACCGAGTTTGCTGGCGACGCGACGTTTGGCTACGAGCATTCGGCGTTGGCCGACTGGGTCCAGGAGAAGACACACAACCGGGTCGAAGCGGGTCAGGTGATCGTGCTTGACCTAAACACCGTGCGTGGCGGGACGGACGGCATTGCGGCAGCGCTGATGGACGCCTGCGACTCGACCCCGGTCGTGGTCGATATCGTCACGGAGCACGATCTGCGGGCATTGGCGCTCGGGCTGATCGAAGCCGAACGGCGCGGCAAAAACTTGCTGTACCGGGTCGGGCCGCCGTTCGTGCGGGCCATGATCGGCCAGGAGATACATCCGCCGTTGAAGGCTCGCGCGATCGTGGATCTCCACGATGATCCGCGGGGAGGTTTGGTGGTCGTCGGTTCGCACGTCGCGCTGACCACCCGCCAATTGGACGCACTGATGGCGGGGCACCCACACGCTCGGGTCGTTGAATTGTCCGTCGAGTCGCTGACGGTCGACGGTCACTCGCATGTAGCGCAGACCGTTGAGGCGGTGAGCCTGGGCCTTCGCCGAGGCGATGTGATTCTGCATACCAGCCGGACGTTAAAGCGGACCGACGACCCTGGCGAGAGCCTGCGGATTGCCCGCGACGTATCTCAAGCTGTGGTGGACGTCGTGGCTGGCACCTTGGAGAAGATCCCGCCGCGATTCGTGGTGGCCAAGGGCGGCATCACTTCATCCGACGTCGCCTCGCGAGGTATGCAAATCCGTCACGCGGTCGTGCGCGGCCCGATGCTGCCGGGGTTGGTGTCGTTGTGGGAGGCCGTCGATGGGCCTGCTCGCGGCATCCCGTATGTCGTTTTCGCCGGAAACGTGGGCGCCGATGACTCACTACTCGATGTGGTCCGCACCCTTAGCGCGTACCTCTGAAGCACATTCCTGCGTTAGCCGACCCGATTCAAGGAGAGCACCGAGATGACCGAATCATCGACCTGGCCGACCGAGCGCACTGCCGTGCTGACCGGCGCTGCCTCCGAGCGAGGCATCGGGCGCGCTGCCGCAGCGCTGCTCGCCGAGCAAGGGTGGGCGGTGGCGATCCTGGATATCGACGGCGATGAGTCAAAGGCAACGGCTGACGAGATCGCCGAGCGCTATGGTGTGCCAACCCTCGGGGTGGGCACTGACGTCTCGGACGACCTTTCTGTCGCGGCCGCAGTCGAGGCCGTCGAGTCGTCCCTGCCGCCGGTGGTGGGGTTGGTGAATCTGGCCGGGATCAGCTCTCCAACAGTGTTTATGGAGGAAACGCGAGAGGCCTGGGACAAGGTCTTCGCCGTTAATATGACCGGCACCTTCATGGTGACCCAAAAGCTGCTGGTGGGAATGATCGAACGCCAGTTGGGCAGGGTCGTCAGCGTGTCGTCGATCTCGGCGCAACGTGGTGGGGGCACCTATTCGAAGGTTGCGTATAGCGCGTCGAAGGCGGGCATCATCGGCTTCACCCGGGCCTTGGCGCGGGAAATGGGCGAGCACAACATCACCTGCAACGCCGTCTCGCCCGGGCCGGTTGACACCGACATCATGGGCGGCCCGTTGGACGAGGAGCGCAAGGCCTCGATGTCGAAGGATGTGTTGATGGGGCGGGTTGGGTCGGTGCGCGACGTTGCGGCTCTGATTGCTTTCTTGATGAGTGAGGACGCTGGATACATCACGGCGGCAACGTACGACATCAACGGTGGCTTGCAGATCTCCTGACTGTCTCGAGATGACGGTGGCTACGCCGACATCGGCTGGCGCTCAGACGACCCCATCCGGCGCATAACATCGGGCTTCCGCAAGATTGTGTGTATTTTCGATGATGCCTTGTGCGAACGGCGACTTCGGCCGGGCACCTGGCGATGTGCCGGTCTAGATTTCAGGGGACCGACGTGACGCCTGGCTCAGGCATCGTCGGGCATCTCCCCGGCGGCGTGCGCAGCGGTGAGTTTGGTGTGCCCTGGATAGCGCACTTCCTCGATGAGCTGCTGCATCGCAGGCGTCGGTTTAGTGGTGAACTGCGAGACCGCGATGCACACGGCGAAGTTGATGATCATGCCGACGGTGCCGAATCCAGTTTCGGGTATGTCGAAGAACCCGGCGCCGTTGCCGTAGATCTCGATGGTCCATATCTGGTAGGCCAGGGTTGTCCCGAGCCCGGCGACCATCCCGGCCGTCGCGCCCGCAGCCGTGCACTTCTTCCAGAAGATCCCGAGCACCAGGATCGGGAAGAAGCGGGCGGCAGCGAGGCCGAACGCCAACGCCACGACCTGGGCCACGAACCCGGGAGGGTTGATGCCGAGGTATCCCGCCACGACGAT
The DNA here is from genome assembly GCA_038233875.1 of Actinomycetales bacterium. GTDB lineage: Bacteria > Actinomycetota > Actinomycetes > Actinomycetales > Dermatophilaceae > Ornithinicoccus. The sequence goes on from JBBSVB010000148.1 coordinate 4,683, forward strand.
GGCTCCGGCCATCGCGATGCGCCCGACCATGAGTTGCTGCTTATCGGTCGCCTGCGGGTTGATCTTCTTGTAGTAGACGTCGTTGGCGACTGAGGAAGAGATCACCAGCAGCAAGCCGGAGGCGGTCGAAAGGGCCGCCGCTAGACCACCGGCGGCCACCAGCCCGATGATCGGTGCCGGAAGACCAGCGATTTCGGGCGCGGCTAAGACGACGATGTCGTTGTTGATGATGAGTTCGTTAGCGGCACTTGCGCTACTGGTGATGTTGATCAAACCGTCACCGTTGACGTCGTTGAACTCGATCAACCCGACGCTCTTCCAGGTGTTGTACCAACCAGGCGCAGCCGATTCCTCCGTGCCCGACAACTGATTCAGCACGTTGAACTTGCTGAAGGCTCCGATGGCCGGGGCGGTCGTGTAGAGCAACGAGATGAAAAAGAGTGCCCACAAGGCCGAGTAGCGAGCGGCCCGCACCGACTTCGCGGTGTAGAAGCGGACGATGACGTGGGGCAATCCGGCCGTTCCGAACATCAAAGCGCCGGTGATCAAGACCATGTTGAGGCGGCTGGTCTGGGTGAACGCCTCGGTGTATGCCGCGATACCCAGATCTTGCTGCAAACCGTCAAGTTCGGAGAGGATCTCACCAAAGCCGATCTGGGGGAAAGGGTTGCCGGTCAGCTGATTCGAGATGGCCACGGCGGGGATGATGTAGGCCACGATGAGCACGCTGTACTGCGCCACCTGGGTCCAGGTGATGCCCTTCATGCCGCCGAGCACCGCGTAGAAGAACACCACGGTCATGCCAATGATGATTCCGACGGTCTTGTCGACCTCGAGGAATCGCTGAAACACCAAACCCGCGCCAGCCATCTGCCCGGCCACGTAGACGAACGAGACGACGATGGCGCAGACCACAGCCACCATACGAGCGCTCTCGGAGTAGCGGTCGCCGACAAAATCCGGGACCGTGTACTTACCGAATTTGCGCAGATAGGGGGCCAAGAGCAGCGCCAGCAGCACGTACCCGCCGGTCCATCCCATCAGGTAGACCGATCCGGCATACCCGTTCTGTGAGAACGCCACGATGCCCGCAAGCGAAATAAACGAAGCCGCGCTCATCCAGTCTGCTGCAACGGCTGCGCCGTTTGCGGGAGCCGGGATCCCGCCCCCCGCGACGTAGAATCCAGCCGTGTCGGTCACTCGGCTGGCGTAGGCGATATAGATGTAGACGCTGAAGGTGATGACGACGAAGACGGTCGTCCACAGTTGCACGTCGTTCATGAGGGATTGACCTTGCTCGGGGTTTCCTCGACGCCGAACTCTTTATCGAGTTTGTCCATCCGCCACACGTAGAACGCGATCAGGAGGACGAAAACAACAATCGAGCCCTGTTGGGCAAACCAGAATCCGAGTGGTACGCCTAGGAACGACACCTTGTTGAGGACGTCAACAAACAGGATCCCCGCTCCAAAGGACACCAGCGCCCAGATGGTCAGGAGGACGGCCATCAGCCGTAGATTCCGCCGCCAATACGCGGCACGGTGCTCGGCATCCACTTGTCATCAACTCCAAAGACGAAGACAGTGACAACTGCGGTGTCGTCACGTGAGGTTCTCAGCATTCCCATGTTGCGAGCATCCGTCAAGCGGTAGCCTCGCCCGGTGTGACTCCTCATCGGCG
>JBBSVB010000149.1:0-6355 GCA_038233875.1 Actinomycetales bacterium
GCTGATCACCACCGTGACCACATAGTCGCTCCAGCCGATCAAAAACGCCAAGAAAGCCGCCGCAGCCACAGCTGGGGCTAGCGCAGGCAAGGTCACCCGCAGATACGCCTGCGTCGGGGTCGCGCCGAGCAGCCGGGCCTGCTCTTCCAAACCCCGGTCCAGCGCGGTGTATGCCGCCCGCATCGTGTACGTCGTATAAGGCAGAGCGAAGACCGTCAGCAGGGCGACCAGAGCCACCACCGACGGCACGCGCCGCCGCAGCAAGAGCCCGTCGAGGCCCATCGCGAGGGCAAAGGGAGGCAGGGCCACCGGCGCGAGCAAGGTCAACGCGAGAGCTGAGTTCCAGCGCGAGGGTGCCCAGGCCAACGCCCGCCCGGCCGCGGCGCCCAGGGCCACAGCCAATGTTGAGACGATTGCCCCGAGCACGGTCGAGCGGGCCAAGGCGCCGAGCACTCCGGCATCGCCCGCATCGCGCCAGCCGCGCAGGCCCCATTCATCGGGAAGCACCGAGGGGAAGGACCACTGGTCGGCGAAGGCCCAGAGCAGCACCGGGACCAGCGGCACCGCAAACCAGATCATCAGCACTGTGACTGTGGCGGCGGCAAGGGTGCGGGACTTCATCGAGCCGTCCCCAGACGTCGCAACAACGGCACCGTGGCGGCCGCTGCGGCCAAGGCAAGGAGCACCGTGATCAGCGCCACGGCTGCGGCTTGTGGTCGGGCTTGCAGATCGACGGAGGTGAAGAGTCGGTACGCGGTCACCGGCAGCGGCTCGGGATAGGCCTGCCCCAACAGCCACACCACTTCGTAGGAACCCAGAGTGAAGAGGAACACGATGATGGTCGAGCCCAGCAGCGCGGGGGTGGCCAGCGGGATGACGACGCGGCGTATGCGGTCCAGGGGTCCGGCGCCCAGCATCGCGGCGACCTCGGAGTAGTTGCGCACGCCTGCGCCGAGCGACGCGGTCACCACTAAGGCCACGAAGGCGGACTCTTTCCACGCAAACGCTGCGACCGAGGCCACCGGCCACGGGCCTGCCACCAACGCGGGCCACGATGACGTCGACACGCCGCTGAGTCGGTTAAATAGTCCCGCGTCGGAGAGCAACAATGCGAACGACGCGGCCCCCACAATGTGGGCGATCGGGATCGGCGCTGCTGCAAGGGCGGCCAACACTCGGGCCCCGGGGGCGCTAGCCACGACCACCAGCGCCACGGACATCCCGATGATCGCCGCCAGGATTGACGAGGCACCAGCGATCATGAGCGACTCCCGCGTGGCAACCAGCAGGTCCGGGGCGACGGCGACGAAGGCGTCGGCGCGCAGCCCCGGCTGACCCACTAACGGCATCAGCCCGGCGGCGCTCAGCGCAAGGGTGACGACCGCGCTGAGGACCACGAGCGCGCTGAAGGCACCAGCGACGACGGCCAGCACGGACCCGATGCCAGGACGAGTGCTCACTATTCGGCGAGCACCGACCGTCGCCATCCCTCATCGAGCACCGGCACCCACGCGGATGACAACTCGAGGTTAGCGTTGGCCGACAGCTCTTCGTAAGGCGGCACGACTGGGGAAGCAGGCAGGTCGGTGAACGACTTCTGCTCAGCCTCGCTCAACAGGGACTGATCGAGCACCGTGAACTGACCCCATACCTCGGGGTTGGCTTTGATGGCCTGTTGTTCCGGGGACATGGCGATGTTGGCCACGACCTTGGCCCCCTCGGAGTTGCCCGAGGTGGACGGGATCGCCAAGAAACTAGCGTTGCCGACGGTGCCCTCGTCGAGGGTCAACACCGTGGTGGTCTCGGGGAAGGTGCCGTCTGCGACCAAGTCCGTCAACGTCGCAGGCCCGTAGGTCATGGTGAAGTCGATCTGACCGTCGGCATACAACGTATCCAGAGCGGCGGAGTCGCGCGGGTAGGTCTCACCTTCACGCCATAGGTCCGGCGCAATCTCGTTGAGGCGGTCGAAGAGCGCGGGGGACAACTCGTCGTAGGCACCCTGGTCGAAGGCCAGCGGCACGTTGTCGACGCCTCCGGACACAGCCGATAGCGCCTGGCGGATGAAGACCGACCCGGTGAAATCCGGGGGAGCGGGGTAGGTGAACCGCCCCGGATTGTCCTGCGCCCACTGCAGCAGCCCGTCCATCGAGGTCGGGGGGTTGACGACGCGCGACGAGTCGTAGACGAAGCTGAATTGTGCTTTGTGCCACGGTGCTTCGCACCCGGCAACGTCGACACCGAAGTCGCTGTTCAGCAAGGGATCTTCCGGGTCGAGGAACTGCGCGTTCGGCAGCGTCGACACCCAGTCGCATGCCCATCCGCCGGCCTGCTGGACGGTGGAGAAGTTGTCGCCGTTGACCCAGATCAGGTCGACCTCGCCGTCATCGACCCCGGCTTGGACCTCGGTCAGCACCCGGTTGATCGCGTCTTTGGTGTCCGCCACAGGCACCCTGCGCAGGTTGACGCCCGCTTCCTTGGCCGCAGGGATCAACTCGTCGTCGATGTAGGCGTTGCCCGCCGGGTCGCCGCCATACATCCACAGCGCAACATTCTGGCCGTCAGCGGCGCTGGTGATGTCATCCCACGACTGCTGCGGTGCGTCGGTCGGCTCGGCCTGGGGCGGTGCGCAGGCGGCCAGGGCCAACCCAGCAATGAGCAAGGTCGCAAACCCGTGAGGTGTAGCGCGCATCAACACTTCTTTCCGAAAGGGAACGTGATCGTGACGTCGGGAACACATGGCGCGGCCCGCTGTCTTCCATTGGTGAAAAGAACATTGTCTGTGAACGAGCGACAATAAGAGTCATTCGCTTCAGGAAGGCACATTGATGGCCAAGCAGGTCAGCACCAAGCAATGGATTATCCGGGCGGTGACGGTCGTCATTGCCCTGGCCCTGGTGTGGATTGCCTACCAGCAAGGATTCTTGGAGCCCTCGGCGGTGCGGGAGCGCGTGGCGGCGGCAGGCTGGTGGGGGCCGGTGATCTTTATTGCGGTGTATGCGGTGTTGGCGCTTATGCCTGTGCCGCTGGGATTGTTCACGGTGTTGGCGGGTGCGGTCTTCGGTGGAATCTGGGGTGTGGTCGTCGTTTGGGTGGGGGCGATGCTTGGCTCGTTGGCAGGGTTCTTCCTCGCGCGCAGCACTATCCGGCCCGCCCTTGAGCCGTTGATCGAGAAGCATCAGGGCAAAGTGTGGCAATACCTCGAGGGCACCGGCGTCTTTCCCGTGCTCGCGATGCGATTGATGCCCGTGGCGCCGTTTATGGCGGTCAATTACGTGGCTGGGGCGACCGGCATACCGCTGACGTCCTACTCCATCGGAACTGCGCTCGGGATCTTGCCCGCAGTGGCTTTATACGTGCAAGTGGGGGCATCAGGTCTGGAAGACCCGGCCAGATTATTGTGGTCGCTCGCCGGGATCGTGGTGTTGATCGTGATCGGATATGTGTTGTTGCAGCGGCGGCGCGCGCTCGGGGCCGAGTCAGAGTCCAACGATTCAAGAGTGTCGGCGTCCGCTCCCACCGATGACGTACAGGCGTAGGCGCTGCCGTGCTGGACGCGTCGATGCGCTCGATTCTTGATCGCCCGCTGCAACAGGCCGCCGCCGGTCTCGACCAGTCGTGGATCACTCCTAATCGGATCAGCCTCCTAGGGCTGGTTTTGGGATTAGGCAGCGCGGTGAGCGCCGGGATGCAGCTGTGGGCGCTGGCCTTGGTGCTGTGGTTGACGTCTCGGTTGTGTGACGGACTCGACGGCCCGTTGGCACGGTTGCGTTCTCACCGATCGGGCATGGGGTCGAGCGGCACGGAGGCCGGTGGGTTCCTCGACATCACTGCGGACTTTTTGGTCTACGGCAGCACGGTTTTGGGCGTCGCGATCGGCGTGACGGCCACCGCGGCCAGCGGTGGGTATGACGCATCGTGGATTCCGTTTGCGCTGGTGTTGGTGACCTATTACGTCAACGGCACCGCCTTCCTAGCCTTCTCCTCGATCGCCGAGCGCACCGGGCACCAGATGGACGACGGACGGTCGTTCAGCTTCTTGGGCGGCCTGGCTGAGGGCACCGAGACCATCGCGGTGCACAGCCTGTGGTTGCTGCTGCCGTTCTACGCCGAGCAGATCGCCTGGGTGTGGGCGGCGGTGGTGGCCATCAGCGCCGCCCAGCGCATGGTCGGTGGATACCGCACCCTCAGCCGTCCGCCGCATTAGCCGCCTGGTTGCCGATGGGCGCGAGCTGCGGTCTAACTCTGGGTCAGGGGCGGCGCTTCAGCCATTGTTGGCGCACCGTCGACAGCACTCCGATGGCTCGGTCGGCCAGCGGCGAGGCCAACCTTTCGCTGACATCCTCCAGCGCGGCCTTCCAGGGGCCATCGTTATACGTCGGGTAGGGGTGAATGACGCCCGCTAGGTCCCGCGTTTTGAGGCCCTTAGTCACCGCCAAGGTCAATTCACCCAGGCTCTCACCCGCTCGAGGCCCCACGATAGTCGCGCCAAGGATGGTGCCGCCCTTGTCGAACACGATCGAGGTGTAGCCCGAAGTTTGCCCCTCAGCCACCGCCCGGTCGAGGTCCTCGTGCTCGATGATGACGCGCTTCATACCGTCGGGCACGTCCTGCGTGGACGCCCCGACGCCAGCGATCTCGGGGTCGGTGAAGGTCACTCGGGGGACCACCGATGAGACTTTGCGTCGCGTGCCGAGCACCGCATTCGATGCTGCCGCGCTTCCGTGGTTGCCCGCCAGGTGGGTGAACTGCGGGTGACCGGTCAAATCCCCGGCGGCCCATATACGGGAGTTCGTGGTGCGCAGCAGATCGTCGACGGTGACCATTCCGCGCTCGCCGACCTCGACTCCGGCGACCTCGAGACCGATGCCCTTGGTACGTGGCGCGCGTCCCACGGCCACGAGCAGTCGGTCGAAATCGACAGCCGAGTCGTCATCCAAGAATAAGCTGCCGCCCGCGCCGCCAGGGGCTGACACCCGAGTGACTTTGGCCCCGGTCCGCACGGTCACCCCGTCCGCTTCGAGGGCAGCGGTCAAAATGCCGGCTGCCTTCTCGTCTTCGCGCGGGATCAGCCGCGATTCGCCCTCGACGATCGTCACGTCCGCGCCGAGCCGCGCGAAGGCTTGACCGAGCTCGCACCCGATGCTGCCACCCCCCAAGATTGCGATGCGTCCCGGCAGCTCAGTGAGGTCCCAGACCGAGTCGCTGGTCAGCGGGTTGGCATCAGCCAAACCGTCGATGGGCGGTATTGCCGGCGCCGCACCAGTGGTCAGCAGCAACTGAGAAAACTCGATGTCGTGGATCACCGGCGTCGCCGAGCCGTCGCCGGGCTCGGTGACCTGCAAGGACGTCGGGCCGGTCAACACGCCATAGCCCGCCAAACCTTCGACGCCTTCGTCCCTCAGCGTCTGGGGTGAGTCGACCGGCTCGATGTGCCTAATCGCGGCGCGCACGTGCTCCATCACCGCGGCAAAGTCCACCGACGGCTCGGCATACGTCACACCCATCGCTGCACTCTTGCGACCCGCGGCGGCAGCGTGAGCAGCCGCCAGTAACGACTTTGACGGCACGCAGCCGGTCCAGAGGCAGTCACCGCCGGTGCGCTCGGACTCCACCAGCAGCACCCGCGCGCCGAAGCCGGCCGCGTTTTTGGCCCCGACTATCCCAGCGGTGCCACCGCCAAGCACGACCAAATCCCACGGTGCGCTCACTTCTGCTCTCCCTTGGTCAGCGTGTCGACGACACCGCGAAGTCTTTGCACGGCTTCTTCGTCGGCCGGGGTTGCCCAACGGCCTAGCGCTCCGCGAAGCACCCGAAACTCGCGTGAGACGCCTGCGCAGCGCTCACATTCGTCCAGGTGGGCTTCCAACCTGGCGATCTCATCGGCATCCAGAAGGGCCGATGGGTCAGCATCGAGGTAGCGCTGGATGCGCCGCCCCGTCCAATGACAGGTCACCAGGGTCGAGATCATCGACAAGCCGGGCACTAAAAACGTCATGGCAATCTCCTTGCGTTCAGAATTTCGGGTCCGAGGTGACGGCGCACCTTCCCGCGGGCACGGCTCAACCTCGACATGACCGTGCCCACCGGCACGTCCAGGGCCGCAGCCGCTTCGGCATAACTCAACTGGTCGACGTCCACGAGTAGCAGCACGTCACGGAACCTCGCGTCCAACGACTGCACGGCCTTCTGCAAGGCCGGGTCGAGCAGTTGGTCGAGCACCTGATCCTCTGGGCTCGCGGCCTGTGCCGAACCGAAGGCTGGGCGAGAGCCCCTTAACTGCTCGACGTCATCGGTCGTGCCAGGTCGGGTGCGGCGATGCATGTTGATGTGGGTGCGCCGCAAAATTGTCAGCAAC
>JBBSVB010000150.1:0-6353 GCA_038233875.1 Actinomycetales bacterium
CAGCCGCCTACATCCCCGACTTTCGGCATACCTGGCGGCCGTCCATTCACCATCGCCGTCTATACACACCCACGCCTCAGATGCAGACCATCGCGCTATAACCCGATTGTTTGTGCCGTCCATGATGGTGTGGACGTTGGCCGACCTTCGACGATCAGCGGACGCGGGGGCGGCGGAGGGCCAATGGCAGCGTGCATAGGCTGACCGCCGCAGCCACGAAGAGCGCGGGGCCGAAGCCAAAGCCAGTTGCCAGCAGCCCCACGAGCACCGACCCCATCCCAGAGCCGAGGTCAAAACCGACGTTCCAGACGGCACTGGCCCGTCGATAGTGCTCGCGAGTGACGGCTTCGAAGGCCACGACCAACGTCAGGTTCTGCAGACCGCCGTAGCTGACCCCGACGATGCAGGCGGCCACCACGAACAGCACCAGGGACGTCGTCGTCTCGACATCACCGAGCACCGAAAAGGCGGCTAATCCCATGCCGAGCACGGTGAGAATGGTCAACGGCCACATGAAGGGCTGAGCACCGAACCGGTCCGAAAGCCCGCCCATCCGCCAACGCGCTAAGGCCGCCGTAGCACCGGTGCCAAACAGTGCAGTAGTAGACGCAGCGCCACTGTCCACCATCTGAGGGGCAAAGGTCAGCAACGCACCACCGGCCAACGTCACGGCCAGCAGCAAGAAGGTGGGCCGGAGCAACCTGAGGTATGCCGTCCGCCCGCTCATCGGCTCTTCCGCCAGTCCTGCGTCAGTCGCCTGAGTCTCGGCTGACCCCGGGTCGCCGGATTCGCGGGCATCGAGTTCACCGTCGACGCCCGGCGCAGCCACTTTCTCGTCCTCGTTCGGTGCATCGAGCACTCGCGCCAAGGCCCACACCGACGGGATCCCGGCCAGGGGCAGCGCGGCGATCACGAACACGAGGGGGAAGCCCCACGTCTGAGCAGCCCAGGGCGCCAACGGTAGGAAGATCAGGTTGGGCAGCGCAATAGACAAGCCGTAGGCACCGATGGCCGCTCCACGCCGCGCGGGCTCGACCAGTTCGGCGACAGCGGCACTACCGGTGACGGTCAGCACACCAAAGCCCACCCCACGGATCGCGGAAAGGATTAAGATGGGCCACAGCGCGTCGCTGGCCATGTTTCCCAGGGCCGACAGGCCCATCAAAAGCATGCCGCCCGTCATCACTGAGCCCCAGCCAAACCGCTTCAACAACCCTGGGATAAAGAGTTGCGTTAAGACGGTGAACAGCAATAACACGCCGTTGACCAGGCCCGCCCCGGCCTCGCTGGCCCCGCCCTCGACTGCATACAACGGAGTGGTGGGTAACAGCGCACCGTATCCGGCGAAGCCCGTGATAGTCACACCGATCAGGGCGGGCATGCCCCGAACGGTCCAAACGCTGGCCACGCCTACTGCTTTGCGGCCTTGGCCGCTGCTTTCTTCGCTTTCTTCCAGACCCGGACCTCGGCCATGGTGGCGTCGTCGACCACGTCCGCGATCGACATACGGGAGGTCTCGAGGCCGTAGTCGCCGGCCGCTTCACGCCAGTTCGGGGCTTGGAGATCGCACTGTTTGCCGAGCAGCGCCAAGAAGATGCGTGCCTTTTGGTCGCCAAATCCGGGTAGCGCTTTGAGTCGCTTCAACACCACCGCGCCGTCGGGCTCGTCTGCGTTCCAGATCGCTTCGGTGTCCCCCTGGTAGTCCTTCATGATCGCGACGGCCAGGTCGTGGACGCGGCGGCCCATCGAGGTCGGGAACCTGTGCACCGCTGGCGGCGTGGCGCAGACCTCCACGAACACATCGGGCTCCATCACCGAGATCATCGCCGGGTCGACACAGCCGAGACGCTCTTGGAGTTTGCGTGGGCCAGCGAACGCCACCTCCATCGGGATCTGCTGATCGAGCAGCATCCCGACAAGCAGCGCAAACGGGTTCTCGCTCAGGAGTCGATCGGCCTCGGGGTCGCCTACCAGGCGAAGCGTTGTGCTCATTGCCGCAGTGTCTCAGGCTCTGGCTCCGTGTGCGTAGCGGATCGGTCCATACGCACGCCTAGAGCCAGCGCCAGCACCGCGGCGATTCCTGCGGCGATCGTTGCACCGGCAAAGACGGTGTGCACCTGCACCACCCCCGCGGCCAGCAAAGCCTTGTCATCGGTGGGGTCGGGCAGCAAAGCCACGGCCTCGTAGAAGCGGCGCAGACCGATCGCGGTCAGCAGCGCCAAACCGACGACCATGCCGACCATCCGGGCCACGACGACCAGCGAGCTGACCGTTCCGTGCGCGTATGCCGGAGCGTCCGCAAGGGCAGCATCGTTGACTGGAGCAATGGCTAGGCCGACACCGAGGCCAGCCGCCCCCAAGGTCAATGTGGTGCTCAGGCCGGCCGACAGTGACGCAACGTCCCACGTCGTCATGAGGCCAAGCCCACCCGCAGCAACGGCGAGCCCCGCAGCGGCGACCAGCCCCGGGGCGATCCACCGAAGCAGCACTCCCCCGAGGACTGCACCAACGGGCACGGCGACCAGGAAGCGGACCAACACGAATGCCGCTTGGGTTTGGGTGGACTCTCCGTCGAGCCGCGCCAGCAGAGGAATGTCGACAACGATGGCCACGATCGCGGCGCCCACGAGCACGCTCACCCCGAGCGCTGGCCACACGCGTTTGCGGACGACATCGGGTCCGATCAGCGGGTTGACCGCAAGCCGTTGACGCACGACGAAGGCGATGGCCGCGATAACCCCAACGGGCACGAGCCACAGCCCCCAGGGCCCGAGCACCTCGACCTCAGGGTCGGCGGTGGAGAAGGTCAACACGACGCTGCCGAGAGCTACGGCGATGAGGGTGGCACCGAGCAGGTCTGCCTCGATGAGCCTCGGGAGGAAGCGCGGCGCGGTGATGAGGAACACGAGGAGCCACACCGTTCCAGCGGCGAGCCCAATGGGAGTGGCCACGCGTGACGCAGAGCCGTCAGCCAGCGGTACGAAGGGCTCCCCGTAGGCCACCGACGTCAGCAACGACTCCGGCGGAGCGAGCGTGAGGATGCTCAGGATGACGCCGATGACGACCAACGAAATGGAGGCTACGGCCCGGACTGTGGAAGCCGTGGATCGCTTCCGCTCTGCCGACCCTTGGTCGTCGCCGGTCGGCGTCGCCTCCCTATGGTTTCGCCGCGCCCCGACTGCAAACACTCCCAGAGAAAACACCAGGGCGAGGGCCACATTGAGCCAAAAGATCCCCCGCCAATCAGCCACTAACAACACCGCTGCGCCGAGCAAAGGCCCGAGCACAGCGCCCAGTTCTTGGACTCCCCCGACAATGCCGAGCGGCACTCCCCGCTTGCCCGGCGGCCACAGATCGGCCACCAAGGCCAACGTCGCAGGCACCAACCCGCCGCCCCCGACGCCTTGCAAGAACCGTCCGCCCACTATGACCGGCAACTCGACAGCCACGGCGGTGATAACCGAGCCAACGGCAAAGATCAGCAGGCAGGCGATAAGAATGCGCTGGCGAGGCATCATGTCGGCTAGGCGGCCGATCAGCGGCAGCACCGCGATATAGCCTAGGAGGAAGCCGGAGATGATCGGGGTGCCGCGTTGCAGTGACTCGATGCCGAGCCCCGCACCGGCCATCATGTCCGGCAGGGCCAGCACGACGACATACGTGTCGGCGGCGGCCAGCATCACCGCGAGCGAGGCGACCGTGAGCAGCGCCCGAGACCGAGCGCGTGATGGCGTTGAAGCAGGTGCGGCCGCGCCGATAGTGTCGCGGGTCACGCAACGAAACCGTTCACGAGGTTCAGGGCGCGGTGACGGTGACCGGCACGCCGTAGTCGTCCAGGGTCAGCACGTAGGTCGAGGTGGCAGGCGGGTAGAACTCTCCGGTCAAAGACACGGTGCGCACTTCCCAGTCGTCTTCGATCAGACCGTAAGTGACGTCGAATTGAGCGTCTTCGGAGCCAACATTGAGCAGGTCCCTGATGAGATCACCGGACAATTGGCCAGAGATTTGCTGGACCACTTCGCTGCCGACACGACTCTGATCGCCGAACGTGGCACCTTCGGTCTTGCCGAGCAACGACACGACGCCGACATCGTTGCTGAAGAGGCGCGCGGGGTCTGGCACGCCGAGACTCTCTGGGGTGACGGACATGAAGACTGGGCTGAACGGCAGCTTGACGTACAAGGTGTCGTCAACCGCAATGGTGGGCACGTCGGCCTGGATGCCAGCAATCTTGGCTGTGATCGTGCCGTCGAACGCGGGCGGCGTGGTCGTGCCCGAGCCGTCAGCTTTGATGACGTAGGCGTTCTCACTCTCGGGTAGGTCGCTGCCCTGCAGCACCAGGCTGACGGACCCAGCCTCGCTGAGCACGGTGTCGGCTTCATTTAACCGGTCTTGTGCCGTGGGTGCGGCGGTCGTGGATTCTGTGTCTTGCTCGGGCTCGTCACTGGAGCAGGCGGCGGCACCGGTGAGGGCAGCGACGATCGCGCCCGCCGTCACGAGGCGCGGCCATCGCGATCGTTGTGCCGTGTTGCTGCTCATCGTTCCCCTAGCGTCGTCGTGCGAGTGCGTCCTTCAAGTATGCCGTCAGCCCAGATCACGCCACGCGGCGACAACCTTGCGCATGGCCCACTGCTCAAAGGCCTCGCTATCAAGGTCCGGATCGCGGGAGCCAACGTAGATGGCCACGTCCCGTTGAACGCTTTTGCCGCTACTTTCATCCCTCGGCTCGGCTGACATGGCATCACCGTACCGACACGTCTGTGACCACTGTCAGCGAGTCGACAGGCTCATCTTCGTCGACGGTGACAGATGCACCGTCGCGGATGTCGCCGCCGATCAGCGCCTTGGCGAGCCGGTCGCCGATCTCCTTTTGGATCAGGCGGCGCAAAGGACGGGCACCGTATGCCGGGTCGTAGCCTCGCTCAGCCAGCCACTGGGCCGCAGCATCGGTCACGGTCAGCGTGATTCGACGGTCGGCCAACCGCTTGGCCAGCAGCTCGACCTGCAGCCCCACGATCACGGCCAACTCGTCGCGGCTCAGTGCGTCGAAGACCACGATCTCGTCCAGACGGTTTAAAAACTCGGGCTTGAATGCCGTCCGCACAGTAGCCATGACCTGCTCGTGCTTGGTCGCGGCGTCCGTGGTCGGGTCGACCAGGAACTGGCTGCCGAGGTTGGAGGTCATCACCAAGATGACGTTGCGGAAGTCCACCGTGCGACCTTGGCCGTCGGTCAATCGCCCATCGTCCAAGACCTGCAGGAGCACGTCAAACGTCTCGGGGTGCGCCTTCTCGACCTCGTCCAGCAGCACCACGGAGTAAGGGCGTCGACGCACAGCCTCAGTGAGCTGACCGCCCTCGTCGTAGCCGACATACCCAGGGGGTGCGCCGACCAAACGCGCGACCGCATGGCGCTCGGCATACTCGCTCATGTCGATGCGAATCATCGCCCGCTCGTCGTCGAAGAGGAAGTCCGCAAGCGCTTTGGCCAGCTCGGTTTTGCCGACGCCGGTGGGCCCGAGAAAGAGGAACGATCCGGTCGGGCGGTCGGGGTCGGAGATGCCTGCGCGGGAGCGACGGACCGCGTCGCTGACGGACTGCACGGCGTTGCGTTGGCCGATCAGCCGCTCGCCGAGGACTTCTTCCATCCGGAGCAGCTTGGCGGTTTCGCCTTCGAGCAGGCGGCCGGCGGGGATGCCGGTCCACGCCGCGACCACTTCGGCCACGTCGTCGGCACCGACCTCTTCCTTCACCATCGGCTCTTCGTCGGTCTTGACGTTGCTCGACTCTGCTTCTTGCGCGGCCTGCAGTTCCGTCGTCGTCGCGGGGATCTCGCCGTACAGCACGCGCGAAGCGCCTTCGTAATCGCCCTCACGTTGCAGCCGTTCGGCGGTGGTGCGCAGTTCGTCGAGGTGTTGCTTGAGCTCACCGACCCGGTTGAGGCCGGATCGTTCTTCCTGCCAGCGGGCGTCGAGGGCCGCGAGTTGTTCGCGTCGGTCGGCGAGGTCGGCTCGCAACGTGGCGAGGCGATCCTTGGACGCATCGTCGCTCTCACCGGCGAGGTGCATTTCTTCCATCATCAGCCGGTCGACGGTGCGGCGCAGTTCGTCTATCTCGACCGGGGAGGAGTCGATTTCCATCCGCAGACGGGAGGCGGCCTCGTCGACCAGGTCGATGGCCTTGTCCGGCAGTTGGTGGCCGGTGATGTATCGGTCTGACAGGGTCGCGGCGGCAACCAGCGCGGAGTCGGCGATGGCCACTTTGTGGTGGGCTTCGTAGCGCTCCTTGAGACCGCGCAGGATGGCGATGCTGTCGGGCACGCTCGGCTCGCCGACGTAGACCTGTTGGAAGCGA
>JBBSVB010000151.1:0-6331 GCA_038233875.1 Actinomycetales bacterium
GGCCTGGAGGTCACGCACCGCGAGATCAACGAGGAGCAGGGAGTAGCCGAGGCGATGCTGTCCCCGGTCGCAGCCACAGATCGTTCAAGCACTGGTGGTTCTAGCGCTGGTCGTTCTCCTGCTGGTGGCGCAGCCATCCAGCTTTTGGCACCCCTGACGCCGCAATCCACCATCGCAGCGTTCATTGGTCGCAGCGGGCCGGGGCTACAGCAGTTGGCCTATCGGGTTGCCGATGTCGAGGCTGCTGCCGCTTCTTTGCGCTCCAGGGGGGTCCGCGTTTTGTATGCCGAGGCCAAGGTGGGCACTGGCGGAAGCCTGATCAACTTCGCGCACCCCAAAGACACCGGCGGTGTCCTCATAGAGCTCGTCCAACCCGCCGCGCAGTCCGAGTAACGCCCCTGCCCAGCCGCACCAGTTGCCCTTGAGCGTGTGACGGCATTCGGGCTATGGGCCCAATCTCGTCACACGCTCACCGATTGCATCCATCGCTGGGGCTGTGTCCACACCTTCGGCTACCCACAGGGTCGGCACCTCGGTGAGGTGTAAGCCGCCAGGCTCAGCCCATGGGTGGCCGAAATCTCGATGTCTTTAACCTCACCGGTCAGCGCGGAGCGGCTACTCGTCCGCAACTGGTGGCTTACGGCCGGACGTATGCGGCGATCAGCCATGCGCTGCACACCCAGTGGCAAGAGCCTGTGCCCGGAGTGTTCTTGGCTCATCGCGGCGCTCCCTGCCCGGAGCAACAACTCACCATTGGCCCTCTGGGCTGGCGAGCGCGCAGTCCTGACCGCCGGGGCGGCACTGGCCATCTACGGCACCCAACTCAAGAGCCCGAGCACAGCCAGTTTTGTCGTTCCGTGGACTCAGCGGGCAGCCCACTGCAAGCTGGCTCGGCGAGTTCGCAGTCGGCATGCCCCTGTAGTGACCCATCGGCGCGGAGCCCTAGCCCTTGTCAGCCCCGCTCGAGCCCTGATCGATGTCGCTCGCTGGGACGCTCCGACACCCGATGAGTTAGAAGCCATCACCATTGCTTGCCTCCAGCAGCGAGTGACGACCCCTGAGTTGGTTATCGCAGCGCTAGAGCAAGCGGGCCAAGGCCACTTGGCTGGTCTGCGTCGTGGTCTCGATGACTTCACACGCGGTGCCTGGTCTCGCCCGGAGGCAACACTGCGGCGACTGATGCTCTCAGGGGGCGTCCCGCAGTTCGTCATGAACCATGAACTCGTAGACACTGACGGGCACTCGGTCGGCACTCCCGACGCTTACTTCCCCGAGGCAGGGGTGGCAGTCCAAGTGCATTCGAAGGTGCACCACCAAGGGCTCGATTCCGAGGGCAACGACCTCTGGGCGCAGACCGTCCAGCGGGATAACCGGTATGCAGCGTCGGGGCTGGCCGTCGTTGCAGTGACTCCAACCACTTTGGCGCGAGAAGCGCGGCCCTTCCTACGACAACTCACCGATACTCTGCGCCTCCGAGATGGACTCAACGTCCCCGGGCTACAGGTGAGATGCCCTCGAGCGTGTAACGAGATTCACACCCAGGCCCCAATGGCGTCACACGCTCAGCGGTAATCCGGGTGCCAACCCACCGACGACGAGGGAGTCGTCGACGTCGGTGGGGAGCTCACTGTCAGAGGGGGCGACGATGCTGACGATTTCGCTCAGTGCTCGACGCACCATCGTCTCGCCGACCCACAGGTGCTTGCAGTCCTCGATGCCCTTGATCTCAATCTGCGTCAGGGGCGCAAACCGCCTGCGAGCCTCGTCGGGCCGCAGGAAGTCGTCAAACTCCGGCACCAGCGCCACAATCGGCTTGCCAAACGACGCCCAGTGCTCCAGGTGCTCATCCTTGACGTTGCGCAGCGGCGGGCTCAGCAAGATTGCACCCTCGATGGACGGGTCCGCTCCGTGCATCAAGGCCAAATCGGTGCCGAAGGACCACCCGAGCAGCCAGCGCTTGGGCAGCACCGGCTCCTCGTGGAACTCCGCAAATTCGATCGCCGCCGCCACGTCGTACTTCTCGGCCCGCCCCTCATCGAAGGCACCTTCACTGGTGCCACGAGGCGACGACGTGCCCCGAGTATTGAAGCGCAGCACGGCGATATCAGCGAGCGCCGGAAGCCGATAGGACGCCTTCTTCAGCACATGCGAGTCCATGAAGCCGCCCTCGGTCGGCAGCGGGTGCAACGTCACCAAGGTGGCCACCGGGTCGCGGTCGAGCGGCATCGCCAACTCCCCCACCAGCGTCAACTCATCGGCGGTATGCAGTTCGATCTCGTCACGACGAGCGGCGAGGATCGTGTTTGACCTGACCTGCTGCATACCGGAGGGGCTCATGGCCGATCAGCCTAGCCTCAGGCCGGGAAGCCGTCTTGGACGTCAATAGGCCGCGCGAAACCTCTAGGCGAACGAACCGCCCGGACGTCGGCGGTCCCGTGCCGACCAGCATCGGGTATGCCAATGGCGACGGTTCTCGACCCCGCGCATCGTCTCGCTCGGCCAGACCACGGTATGCGGCAGCGCGGCTCCCACCTCTTGTTGGCACCCAGGACACCGAAAGGCTCGGCCCGAGTGGCTGCCCCGCACCTGACGGACCGACCACAGAACCCCTTCGAACTCCACGTCTGCCGGTCCCTGCTCCATGAACGGCGCCGGACGCGCAGCGGGCCGAGACTGCCCCGGCCGCCTGCGGGGACGGTTCGACCTCGGCATACCAAGCATCGTTTCACGGCTGGACGCTCGTGACTCGGCCGAGCACTACAGTGCTCCCTGTGCGTGTAGTGATTGCTCGATGCAGCGTGGACTATGAGGGGGCCTTGCAGGCTCACCTGCCGATGGCGACCCGATTGTTGATGGTCAAAGCTGACGGCTCGGTGTTGGTGCACTCCGACGGGGGGTCGTACAAGCCGCTGAACTGGATGGCCCCACCTTGCCGGATGACGGAGATGGTCCCCGAGCAAGCCGAAACCGACGATGGAGTCACCGCCGTCTGGCTCGTGCAGCACGGAAAGCGCGAAGACACCCTGCGCATCCGCATCTACGAAGTCATCAGCGACACCGCGCACGATCTGGGCCTCGACCCCGGGCTGGTCAAAAGCGGCGTCGAGGCCCAACTGCAGGAGCTTCTTGCTCAGCACATCCAGACCCTCGGCTTGGGCTACCGGCTCCTCCGACGCGAATACCCCACGGCGATCGGGCCGGTCGACATCCTCTGTAAGGACGACGTCGGGTCGACCGTTGCGGTCGAGATCAAGCGACGCGGTGACATCGACGGGGTCGAGCAGCTCACCCGCTATCTGGAACTGCTCAACCGGGACTCCCACATTGCGCCGGTCACCGGCGTCTTTGCGGCCCAGGTGATCAAACCTCAGGCCCGCACCCTAGCCACCGACCGCGGCATCCGCTGTGTCACGCTGGACTACGAAGCCTTGCGCGGCATTGACGACGCTGACGTGCGCCTGTTCTAAAGGCTCAACCTTCTGCTACGCCTGCGGCAGTAAGGCAGAATCGCAGGGTGACTCGACGCGCCGCTATCGCTGCACCCAATCCCACCGCGACCCAGGCGGGGCTGGACGCGATGTCGCACGGTGGCAACGCCGTGGACGCCGCCGTGGCCGCAATGGTCGCCGCCTCGGTGACCGAGCCCGGCATCATCAGCCCACTCGGCGGTGCCTACATCAACATCTGGCCAACCGACGGCTCTCCGCTGGTGATCGATGGCAACGTGGAGATGCCCGGTCGTGGGGCCGACAAGAAACGATTCGGGCAAGGCCTCATTGAGTGCGTGACGACCTACGGGGGCGGCCTGACGACATACGTAGGGCCAGGCTCGGTGGCCACTCCCGGCATGCTCGCGGCGATGGGGTGGGCCCACAAACGATTCGGCCAGGCACCGTGGTGCGAGCTCTTCACTCCGGCCGTTCGCGCTGTCGAGCAGGGCTTCACCGTCAGCAAGACCGCCGAGACCTACAGCGCCCTGGTTGCCCACAACATCTTTGCCTGGGACCCGGTCACGCGCGATGTGTACACCCACGATCGCGGGCCGCTAAAAGCTGGCGACATCATCGTTGACCCCGATCTCGCGGCCACGCTGGCGCTGATCGGCGCCGAGGGGGCTGCGGTGGCTTACACGGGAGATGTCGGGCACGCGATGGCCGATGACGTGCAGGCGCGCGGGGGGCTGCTCACCCGGGCCGACCTCGCTGCATACAAACCCAGGGTGCGGCCCGCACTGCGAGCAGAGTTGGGTGGTTGGGATCTTGCCTGCAACCCACCGCCGGCCATCGGGGGGCCAGTGCTGACCGCCATGTTGCGGCTGCTGAGCGCCATCGCGCCCGACCCGATTACCGCCCTCGAGGCTGCCCGAGTGATGCGTCAAGTGTTGGATCTACGCCTCGCCAACGTCGACATCGCCGAGGATCTGGAAGCCGCTGGCACCGAACTCTTGGCGCAGATTGCCAGCATGTCCGGGCAGGTCTTGCCCACCCCGGCCTCGACCGCGCACGTGTCCGTGGTCGATAGCGACGGTATGTCGTGCTCGATCACCGCATCGTCGGGGTACGGCTCAGGGATGACCATCCAAGGCACCGGCATGCTGGCCAACAACGCCCTCGGCGAGCCCGAGCTCAACCGCCGCGGTATGCATTCCCTGACCTCAGGCACCCGGATGGCGTCCAACATGGCACCGACGACGGCTCGGCATAGCGACGGCAGCGTCCTGTCGATCGGCACGCCGGGAGCCGACCGCATCACCACCGCGCTGACCCAAGTGCTGATTCACATGTGCGTTCACGGTGAAAGCCTGCAGGAAGCGATTGATCGCCCCCGTTTGCACGTGCGACACCTCGACGACGGCTCGGTGCGCATCGATCACGAGCGCGACGCGGAGTTGTCGGCTGCTCTGGCCACCTCAGAGCTACCACTGCACGAGCACGAACCCCACGCCATGTTCTTCGGTGGTGTCGGGGCAGCCATTCAGCACGCGGACGGAGCGCTCAGCGCGGGGGCTGACCCCCGCAGGGCAGCAGCAACGGCGATCGGATGAGCACTGTGCACCTGCAAGACCTCAGCGACCAGAGCCTGCGGTCGGCGGGCTCGCTGAAGTGGGCTCTCGACGGTCCCGAGGTGATTCCAGCCTGGATCGCTGAGATGGACTTCGCCTTAGCCGACCCCGTTCAGCAGGCGGTGAGCGACTACGCCGCCCGTGGCGTCTTCGGGTATGCCGATCCCTACGGAGCCATCGCCGTGCCGGCCGCCCTCGCCGGGTTTGCCCAACGGCTGTGGGGGCACACCATCGATCCGCACCGCACCCTCGTGGTGGGAGACGTGATGGAGACGATGGCTCTGACGCTGCGCTGGGTCGCGCCGTCCGGGCCGGTCATCATCCCCTCGCCGGTCTACCCACCGTTTTTCGTGCTGGCAAGGTCCCTCGACCGCAAGATTCGTGCGGTGCCCCTGATCCGCGAATCCGCCAAAGCCACTCACCACGGCACCTCCCCCGCTGACCTGCGCCTGACGTTCGACCTCCAAGGCATCAAGCATGAAGCCCGCGCAGGGGCTCGGACTCTGCTGCTGTGCCAGCCGCATAACCCTGTTGGGCGTTGTTACACCCGAGCAGAGTTGGTCGCGCTGCGTGACGTGGTCGAACCACTCGGCGTCCACGTCGTGAGCGACGAGATCCACGCTCCCTTGACGCTGCCGGGGGTGGAGTTTGTCCCGTACGCGGCCGTGGCCTCCCCCGATGCCCCGGTGACCACGCTGATGTCGGCCACGAAGGCGTTCAGTATGCCGGGGCTGCGTTGCGCTCAGTTGATCAGTCACCGTGCTTCGGATCACGAAACACTTAACGCCCTACACCCCGTGCTGAATCACTCGATGACCACGCTCGGGCAACACGCCGCCGTCGCTGCATACACCAATGGTGACGCGTGGCTGGAGGACGTGAGAGTGCGGATTGCCGCCAACCATGAGCAGTTCCGACTGTCCATGAGCGAGCTCGCCCCCCAGGTGCGTATAGAACGCCCGGAAGCCACCTACCTCAGTTGGCTCGACGTCAGCGATGTCTCTGGCGCTGACCCGGTGACGGCGGCACTGCAGCACGGCGTACGAGTGGACAGCCAGGGCTCGGGCTACGGATCGGGGAGCGCTGACCGTATTCGGGTGAATCTTGCGACGTCGCCGGATCGAGTAGCGGAGATCGCGCAACGCCTGGGTGCCGCCTGGGCCTGAGCTCGACACCCCGTTGCGCATACGTGACGGGAATGGCTGCGAGGATGGCCCCATGGTCATTCTCTCGCGCATTTACACCCGCACCGGCGACGACGGCACCACC
>JBBSVB010000152.1:0-6288 GCA_038233875.1 Actinomycetales bacterium
CCCGTTCGTTCACGCTTGCTGCGGCCTCAATAGCTGCTTGCCGAGAACCCAGAGGGCTGACGGCGATGCTTCCCTGGCTCAGATCGGGCGGCACGCCGCGGTATTCCGCTGCAGCGAGGGCGGCCTCGACCACGTCGCTGGGAGCCCCCATGGCTTCCACCTCGACCCTCTGGTCGACCTCAGCAACGGCCGCATCCGCCAGGCCTTGCTGCTCAGGACCCGGGCACACCATCGCGACGCGGTCGACCGGGGCGTTGCGAGCGTCGTGGCCACCGGCACTGCGCGGGGGGGGACCTTGGAGTTCCACTTCCTGCGGTACATACTGCGCACTGACCACGATCGCTGCGGCGATCCCCAGGACTCCTGACACCCGTAGTGCGGCGCGCACTCCGGGGTTGACCATTAGGTCATTCTCCGGGGGCGGGAGCCCACGAAAGGAATCGCAAGGAGAAGCGCTACCGCAAGCAGGGCGGCGGTGGCCCACCACCACCAAGGCGAGGGCGGCGGCACCTCGATGATCAACTCCCCACCCCCTGGCGGCACGGCATAGCGGAGGGGGAAGCCGGGCTCGGCGCTCAGTTCGTCGCCGTTGAGCCGCACCGTCGCATGCTCGGCCCACTCCTGCGACTGCGACACGGCCACAGCGGCGGCTTCCGCAGGCACCATCCCACGGGTGCCTGCACCGGATCCGCTGACGTCGACCCCTTGACGTTGGCCCTGCGGGCCCTGCGTCCACACCCGCGACGCCGTGGTTTGGCCATCGACACGCCATAGCGCGGTATCGCGCGCAGAGCTCACTCGCGTGAGGTTCGGCGATTGGTCGAGTTGTGCCACCAACGGGTGGCCCTGCGCGGCCTCGACCGCGATGTATGCGACCGCCAGGTCAGCCAGCGCGCGCTCAAGAGGCACCGGGTCTAGGACTGCGGCGTCCGAGGTGTCCAGCAAGGCCGTGACGGCTTCTTCCACTTCTGTCCCGCCTACATTGTTGCCCTTGAGGTCGCGAGTGCGATCGCGCAACCAAGGGGGCGGTGAAGTGCCGCTCAGGTCGTACTCCACGCCGAAGACGTCGGTCTCATCGGGCTCGGCGACATCTGGAACCAACGTGATGATCCGCACCCGGTCAGGCCCCGCGCCCTGTTCGGCGACCACTGCGGGAAGGGGTCCCCGTGCCACCGCGACCTGCGAGCCGACGCCGGCGGCAGCGCTCACGGCCAGGGTGCCCACCACCCCAGCCGCCGCCACAGCGAGCATCGTCACACCGATCGCGTTGCCCCACGCACGAGAGGCTTGGCCGCGCCCGGCACCCGGTCGCGGCAGAAGGTCGGTTGCGCCGATCCCCGCCGCAAGCAACACACACGCACCGCCAAGGCTCAAGACCGTCCCCGGCCAGATGCTGATCGCCACCCCTGCGTCGACATACCCCGGCGGCAGGTATCCCACCGTGACCCGCGACAGCGCTACCGCCGCTCCGACACCGACAAGCCCGGCGACCGACAACCACAGCGCACGTGTGGTGGACCGTCCGCCGCGTAAGCCCAGCACCCCCGCCAAGGCCAGAACCCAGGCCGGCGCGATCCACCACATCGACAGCGACGCAGGACCTCCGGGGTGCAACAAGAGGGCCTGCCACCCCACCAGCGGCGTCGCGCCCGCCGCCGTTGCCCCCGCCCCACCGAGCAGACGCACCGGCTCGGCCACCAAGGTCACCGCTGCTGGACCCATCAGAGCCACGGGTAGCCCGGCGATGACCAACCCCCGCAGACGCGCCCATCCCCGAGCCGCGACCGTCACAACGATCCCGGCCACCACCGCAAAGGCCCCCACTAGCGGCACCCACCAGATGGCGAAACCACAGAGCACGGCCACGCCGAAGGCCGCCGATGTCCCCCGTCGCCCTCGGCGCACGCTGGCGACCACACCCGCCACCAGGAGAGGGGCCATTACGTGCACGACCACGGGGCCGAGTCGACCACCGTCCACTGCGACCGCCACAGGTGCAGCACCGGCCCACGCCAGGGCCAGAATCGCACGCACCGGGCGGGAGGCCACGAGCGAGCGGGCGGCCCTATAGGCCGTCAGCACACTGGCCGGCATAGCAAGAAACAGCATCCATGCCGTGGTGACCCCAGCTACGTGCGCACCGTCGGGCCCACCTAGCAGGTGCTCAAAGGCCGCAGCGAATCCGCTGAACGGCAGTAACCATAAGGGGCCTTGACCTGCTTGTCCCAGGCCCTCCCCCGTCCACCCTTGCCACCAGGCGGCCAAGACACCCGCCGTGTCGGTCCCGACCGGCAGAAGATCGGGAGAGGTCACGCCCCAGCCCGACAACGCCAACCCCAAGCTCAGATCACGCCACCGCAGACTCGCGGCGAGCACCGACAGCGCCAAGGCGACGGCCAACGGCCAACTCCAGACCCGGTGCCTGCCGGGCTCGCCGGAATCTATTGACAAGGCATCGTCCGAGACCGGGCCGGTCTCTATTGCCTCGAAGCTGCGGGGGTCGCGTGGGCCCGCGCCACGGTGAGGATCTGGGGCCAGTGGGTCTGCGACTGCGGGCGCCCAGCGAAGCCCTACGCGAGTCGCGGCACGTGGCAGGAACAACTCAGCGAGGTCGCGCTCGTCGACCGTCGCCTTCCCCCTAAACCGCCATCGGGCGCGCAGCGACGGCCAGGGAAAGAGGACGGCACTCGCTTCGGCCCACGCCAGCGCGAAAGCCCGGGGCCTGCGCGTCACCCCCATCACCACCATGGCGACCAGGGACGTCATCAGCATGGCCACGGCTCGACCGGGCACCCTGGTGAAGGCTCCCCGAGCCAAGGCAACCCACGCACGTTGTCGAGCCACACGCACGGGAGTGGCACCCAGGTGAGCATGGCCGGCGCTGCCGTCCGTGTGCATGCCACGCCGGATTACCGCTTTGGGCGCGACAAGTACCCGATGTCCCATCAGGTGGGCACGCCACGACAGATCAAGTCCCGCAACAGCCTCGTCGAACGACGATTCGATTCCGCCCACATCGGCCAGCACGTCGGCGCGAATCAACATCCCCACCAAGGGCACCCCGACGACATCGGACCGGTCGTCGTACTGCCCCTGGTCCCACCCGAGGCGGTTGAGGTCATCGAGCGCCCGCCCTCGTAGGCTCACGCTCTGACCAATTCCCATCAGCACCCGGGGGTCCTCGTCGCTGACCACCTTCGGCCCGACGATCCCCACCCGGCTCGAGCGTCGCGCCACAGCCAGCATCTGCCCGAGCGTGTCAACGCCGGGGACGCTGTCTGCTTCGAGGAGCCACAGCCACCCTTCGTCTCCGGCGGCGCACGCTTGCGCCTGCCCGAGAGAGTTTGCTAGGTCGCCCCGTACCTCCACGATGTCGATTCCGTGCAGAGCGTGAAGGGGATGGTCTGCGTATGCCGACGGTGGCTTGGGCCCACTGGTGTCCTTCTCGGCGACGCGCACCACCACGCGCGACAACTCGCCGCGCAGCGGGATCCATCCGTCGAACGCACGCTGGGCTCCGCCTTCGCCGGGGTCGGTGAAGAAGACTGCCGTGACCGCTCCCCCTGAAGGTTGCGATGGAGCACTCACGAGCAACGGGTCAGACTGGGCGCTCAGACGGCTCTCTTTTTGAGTTTGCGCCGTTCGCGCTCCGACAGACCGCCCCAGATCCCAAACCGCTCATCGTGTGCGAGCGCATACTCCAAGCACTCAGCGGTGACCTCGCAGCCCACACATACCTTCTTGGCTTCTCGCGTGGATCCGCCCTTCTCGGGGAAGAACGCCTCGGGATCAGTTTGGGCGCATAAAGCCCGCTCCTGCCACGA
Organism: Actinomycetales bacterium; assembly: GCA_038233875.1. GTDB lineage: Bacteria > Actinomycetota > Actinomycetes > Actinomycetales > Dermatophilaceae > Ornithinicoccus. The sequence goes on from JBBSVB010000152.1 coordinate 3,825, forward strand.
CGCCTCTTCTGATCCTTCGCTCACGCTCAACAGCGACAACACATCCATATCGTGCACGGCTCCTCCTCGACCCTCGCCAGCACTGGTTTCCACACACTTCCATGCTGGAAGACCGTGCGGTGAGACTAAATTACACGCGTGTCATCCCCCCGCGTCAACCCCACGTCTGCTACAAGCCGCTCAGGCAGGCCGTTGCGGCCCTACTTCGCGTTGCCCTGACGATGGCCACCACAATAGGAACATGCAGATCACAGTGCTGGCCGGAGGCGTTGGTGGCGCTCGGTTCATTCGCGGGCTCCGCCACTATCTCGATCACCACGGACAAGGGTGGGACCCCGACACCGGCGCGGGCACCCACATCACGATCATCGGAAACACCGGGGACGACATCACTCTCTTTGGGCTGCGGGTCTGCCCGGACCTCGACACGCTGCTGTACACCTTGGGCGGCAGTGTGCACGAGGAACAAGGGTGGGGCCGCGACGATGAGTCGTTCCGGGCGCAGAGCGAGTTGCGAGCCCTCGGAGTCGAGCCTCAGTGGTTCGGACTCGGGGATCACGACATGGGCACCCACCTTGCCCGCAGCCAGTGGTTGGCCCAAGGGGTGACCTTGAGTGAGGTGACGGCTCGATTGGCGCGGCGCTGGGGATTGCCTGCCAACGGCATCACGCTCCTGCCTGCTACGGATGTGCCCATCGAGACGCACGTGGTGATCGCTGATGGCGCCGACCCCGACGCCGAGCGGGCCGTCCACTTTCAACAGTGGTGGGTGCAGATGCGCGCCGCCGTCCCGGCCAAGCGGTTTGTGGTCGCCGGTCTGTCCCAGGCCACTGCGGCGCCTGGGGTGCTTGCTGCCATCCGTGAGGCCGATGTGCTGCTGCTGCCCCCAAGCAACCCTGTCGTGTCCATCGGCATCATCACAGGTGTCCCCGGAGTGCGTGACGCCCTGCGTGGGACACGCGCCCCGGTGGTGGGCGTCTCACCGATCATCGACGGCGCGCCGGTGCGCGGCCACGCTGATGCTTGCCTGGCCCCACTCGGTGTGCCGGTCACGGCAGCCGCAGTGGCGGGGCTCTATCGAGATTTTCTCAACGGGTGGTTGGTGGATACCCAGGACGCTCCGGTCTCGGGGGGCGCAACCACGGCAGGGCCCTCCTACGGCCGGGGCGCCTCTGGGAGCCCTTTAGTCGTGCGCGCCCTCGACCTGCGGATGCGGGACGTTCCGAGCGCAGCCGCCATCGCGGAGGCATCGCTCGACCTTGCGGCTTCCCTGAAGGACAGCTAGTGGACGAAATCCGGATTGTGCCGCTGCACGGCATACCTGAAGTCGAGCCGCGCCACGATCTGTCCAGGCTCCTGCACACTGCGTTGGACGATGCTGGGCTGAGTTTGCAAGACGGCGACGTGTTGGTCATCTCGAGCAAGATCGTGTCTAAAGCCAACGGCCTGCGCGAGTTCCCCGACAGCGCCGATCCGGCGCAACGCGACGCCCTCGTGCGTGCGAACGCCCGCGCAATCGTCGCCGAGCGCAGCACCCCCACCGGCGTCACTCGGATCGTCGCCTCGACGTCGGGGCCCGTGCTCGCGGCGGCCGGAGTGGACGACTCCAACGTCGGACCAGCAGGAGGATCGTTGGTGCTGCCCGCTGATCCTGACCTCGCCGCACGCAGCGTTTATGCCGCCCTCCTGGTGACCCACGCGCCCAGCCCGTTGCCGCGTATTGGCGTCGTGATCAGCGACACCGCCGGCCGCCCGTGGCGACACGGTCAGGTCGACTTTGCCTTGGGCACCTGCGGCCTCGCCGTGCTCGAGGACTTGGGTGCCAGCCGCGCGCTCGACGCCGACGGGCGAGAACTGCGCGTTACCGCTCGGGCCATCGCCGACGAGATCGCAGCAGCGGCTGACCTGGTCAAGGGCAAAACCTTTGGGGTGCCCGCGGCGTTAGTGCGCGGACTGCCCACCACCATGGTCGGCCACCCCGGCGAGCAGGGCGCTGCGTCGCTAGTACGCACCGGTGCCGGCGATTGGTTCGCCCTGGGATCGGTGGAGTCAGTCCGCGCCAGCCTCGGCGCCCCTCCCGGCAGCATGGCGGCTGAACAGGTCGGAATCGCCTTCGCTGTCCCCGAGCCCCGCCAGGCCCGGCTGCAACGGGTTGTCGATCTGGCGTTGCTCCGGGTGCCGGCACTCATCGCTCCTGAGGGCGTCGAGGTCACGGAATCCGGTCTTAGCGTTAGCGTGCGCAATGCATACCAACGCGGGTATGTCGTGGCTCGTCTGGAGACGGCCCTGCACAGTGAGGGCCTGGCAGGGTGCGAGATTGCGGTGCTCAGCGACCCGGAAGATGCCGTCTCGGTGCCATCCGAGGGCCATGCCGTGGCCGACTAAGGCCCGCCAGGTCGACGAGGCGCTGCACCCGATACCGGTGCGGACGGTAGGGCGACAGGAGATCCGCCAAGCCGGAGTC
>JBBSVB010000153.1:0-6274 GCA_038233875.1 Actinomycetales bacterium
AGCCCAGAGCACGGACCCAGAGTTGGCCTCGGCACAGAAGCAGCTGAAGTACTGCCAGTGGGCCATCCCGGCAATCACTGGCGTGCTCATCTTCATGGGTGCGCAACAGGGCGAGCAGCAGCGCCCCAGTGAGCAGAGCAAGGGCCTACTCGACAAGGTCAAGCCCTCCAACTTCACCAACTAAGCACAACCATCAAGCCACCCCTGCGCGCTGTATGCCGTGGGGGTGGCTTAGTTGGTTATGAGCGCGTTTCCGCTGCCCCGCTGGTTGCGAGAGATGACGCTGAGGGTGCCATCGGTCTCCAGCACCACCGCGGCGACCGATTCAAGACCGCCGATTCCGCTGCTTCGAATGGCCGCGCGGACGCTGTCTTCGTCGATGCGCTCGCGTAGGAGCGCTGCGTGAATCATGGTCCCGTCCTCGAGTAACACGGTGGGCTTCGAGGTCAGTGCCGATCGCATTCGCTTCGAGCGAGTCGATAGCCAGGCAACCACAAACTGCAGGGCAGCAAACACTGCCAGTGCCAACGCCCCTTCGGTCCACGCCACCGATTCGCTGAGCGCGACGCTGGCCAAGATCGACCCAAGGGCGACCGTCACGATGAAGTCGAATGCGTTCAGCTGAGCCAGCGTGCGTTTGCCGCTGACCCGTAGCAGCAGCACCATCCAGAGGTAGGCCAGCGACGCAGTCACCAACACACTCAGTAGGTCGGACATGTTGTCGTGAAGCACGGGAACCTTTCACCGATTAAGGGATATGTAGCCATCGCCTCAATCCTCCCTTGCCCGCGACAACGTCGCCCGGTGAAAACTGCGTCAGACTGGTGCGGGTATGGGGCATTTAGAGATAAACGGAGTCAGCTATGTGTTGGCCGATGGCCGACCGCTGCTCAGCGATGTCTCGCTGCGGGTAGGTGAAGGCGCCAAGGTCGCACTGATCGGGCCCAACGGCACCGGCAAGACCACGCTGCTGCGGCTACTCTCGGGTGACATTGACGGTCATCGCGGGTCGGTGTCGATCACCGGTGGCTGTGGCGTGATGCGCCAGTTCATCGGGACCATGGGGCGCGAGCGCGTCGTCGAGGCGGCGGGCAAGGTGGCGGACAAGCCGACGGTCCGCGATCTGCTCGTGGCGGTCGCGCCGCTGGCGGTCCGTAAGGCTGCTGACGAACTGACGCGCGCCGAGTTGCTGCTGATGGAAGTGGACGACGAGCCCGCCCAGATGGCCTACGCCCAGTCGCTCGTCGACTGGGCTGACGCTGGCGGTTACGACTACGAAGTGCTTTGGGACGTGTGCACGATCGCGGCCCTCGGCATACCGTTTGAAAAGACGCAGTGGCGCACCACGGACACGCTGTCCGGCGGGGAGCAGAAGCGGTTGGCGCTGGAGGCGTTGCTGCGTGGGCCCGACGAGGTGTTGCTGCTGGATGAGCCCGACAACTACCTCGATGTGCCGGGCAAGCGGTGGCTGGAGGCTCAACTGGCCGAGTCGCCCAAGACTGTGCTGCTGATCAGTCACGACCGAGAACTGCTCGCCAGGGCGGCGACCCGGGTGGCGACGCTGGAGCCGTCGTCAAAAGGCAGCACGCTATGGGTGCACCCCGGTTCGTTCGCCGGGTGGCATGAGGCCCGCGAGGCGCGGAACGCCGCGTTGGTGCAAGACCGCAAGCGCTGGGACGAAGAGTTGAAGAAGTTGCGTGCTCAGGTGCTGATGTATAAGGAGAAGGCCAAGTACTTCTCCGACATGGCCTCGCGGTATCAGAGCGCGCAGACCAAACTGCGCAAGTTCGAAGAGGCCGGGCCGCCTGAGGTCGTCGCCACCGAGCAAAAGGTGAAGATGCGGCTCGAGGGCGGGCGCACCGCCAAGCGTGCGGTCATCGCCCAGGGGGTCGGCCTCACCGGACTCATGGAGCCCTTCGACCTGGAGGTCTGGCACGGCGAGCGGGTTGCCGTCCTCGGCAGTAACGGTTCGGGCAAGTCCCACTTCCTGCGGCTGTTGGCGCTAGGCGGCTCCGACCCCGACATCGAGCACCAACCGGTCGGGGAGATGTTGCCCGAGCCGGTCACCCACACCGGGCGCGCTCGCCTGGGCTCACGGGTGCGACCCGGATGGTTCGCGCAGACCCACGACCATTCGACGTTGCGCGGTCGCACGCTCTTGGAGATTTTGCACCGGGGAGACGCACACCGCCGGGGTATGCCGCAAGAACAAGCCGCGCGGGCACTCGACCGATACGAGTTGGCTAAGTCCGGTGAGCAGAGCTACGACACGCTCTCGGGAGGCCAACAAGCCCGGATGCAGATCCTGCTGCTGGAACTGTCTGGGGCGACTCTGTTGTTGTTAGATGAGCCCACCGACAACCTCGACCTGCACTCGGCCCAGGCGCTCGAAGAAGGGTTGGAGGCTTTTGTGGGCACCGTGCTGGCTGTCACGCACGACCGGTGGTTCGCCAAAGGCTTCGACCGGTTCTTGGTGTTCGGCGCTGACGGTCGCGTCCGGGAAACCGACGGGCCGGTCTGGGACGAAGGCCGCGTCGAGCGCCCGCGTTAGGACGTAACGACCGGCGCACCTACCGGGAACTCTTAGCGCAATCTCTAGCGGGCCACGCCGAGCAGGATGCGCCGCGGCGGGCGATCCTCTTCCGTCTGCTCCAGCAACACCGTCACGTCAAAACCGGAGGCTGACATGGCTCCGGTCCACTGGTCCTGCGCAAAAAGCCCGAAGTGGTGGCGCTCGTTTTCGCTGCTCAACTCCCCGTTGACCTCACGAATGGCGTAGACGTAGTCAGTGACCACGTGGTGATCGTTGGGGTCGGGGTCGTGCGTCCATTGCAGATATCTGATGCCGCTACCGTCAGGGGCGTCGGTGCCGCCGTGCCCCGTGATCGGTTCGAAGGTCTCGGTCATGTGGTCGGGTATCACCACCAGGAGGCCGCCGACCCCGAGGTGGCTGGCGGCAGTCGCGAAGACAGCGCGAAGGTCGCCGAGCGTCAGTATGTAATCGATGGCGTCGTGGATCAGCACGGCGTCGAAGGTGCGGCCCAGCTCCAGGTCGCGCATGTCGCCTTCGAGATGCTCGCACTCGGGATTAAGGGCGGTCGATACCTGCAGCATCTGCGGCGAGATATCGACCAGCGTCATCTCGAACTGAGCCTTGAGATGGACGGCGTTATGGCCGCCGCCGCTGCCCAGCTCCAGGACCGTGCGGGCCTCGTTGGCCCCAGTGCCCAAGAGCCCGGCGATGGTGGCTGCCTCCTCGACGTATTCTTCGGGAGGGGAGAGCAGGGGCCACCAACGGGCCAGGTCGGCATACATCCGGGGGGTGTCCACGCGCACAGTTTTGCAGAGCGAGCCCAGGGCCGTTACTTGCCGGGGCAGACCATGACTTTCACCGCCGTGGGGTCTTCGCGTCCGGCCTTTAGCGCCGTCTCAACCTCGTCCAGACCAAAATGCCCCGTGACCATCGCGTCGAGATCGACTTTGCCTGAGGCCACGAGCTCAATCGCGGTCGGCCAGGTGTTGGCATACCGAAAGGCCCCGGTGATCACCAGCTCACGGTCCTGCACGTAGGACAGCGGCAACTCCACCGTGTCGCCGCCCATCCCGACCAGGACCACCCGCCCGGCCCGAGCCGTGATCGAGATGGCATCCCAGGTGGCGCGCGCATTGCCCGAGCACTCCAACAGCACGTCGGGCTCGATGTCGGCATCGGCCAAGGAGGTCTCGGCGACGTTGATCGCGCGCAGCCCCAGGCTCTCGGCGAGCGCCAATCGGTGCGGGTTGACGTCGGACACGGTCACCGAGGTGGCGCCGAACGCGCGGGCGGCCTGCGCGGCGATCAGGCCAATGGGCCCGGCGCCAGTAATCAAGACGGTGCTGCCCGGCCCGACCTGGGCTCGTTGGCACGCCCAGACGCCGACCGACAGCGGCTCGATGAGCCCGGCGGCGTCGTCGCTCATGGAGTCGGGGATGGGGTAGGCGAAGGCTGCCGGGACCGCGACGAATTGCGCGAACGCGCCGTCGTAGGGAGGAGTGGCGAAGAAGGCCACGTCGGGGCAGAGGTTGTAGCGACCGGCGAGGCATTGCGTGCACGAGCGGCACGGTATGCCAGGCTCCAGCGAAACGCGCTGGCCGATGGTCAACGTGGTGACCTCGTCGCCGACGGCGGTGATGATGCCCCCGGCCTCGTGACCGAGAACGAGCGGCGAGTCCACGACATACGGACCAATCCTGCCGTGCTCGTAGTAGTGCACATCTGAGCCGCAGACTCCAACGGCCCCGATCTCGACGAGCACCTCATCTGCCCCTACCTTCGGGATGTCGCGTTCTTGCACGCTGACGTCTCCGACGCCGTTGAGCACGCTGACTTTCATCGTGGCCACGATCAAACCTCTTCCGTATCAAATGAGCACTCAGGCTACGTCGTTGCTCAAATGTTATTGTATGCCGAAAGGCTGTTCCGGCGAGCCGAGTGAGAATTCGATTATGGAGGCTTCCTCGATGTTCAAAAGCACGACAGAGATGGTGCTTGCCGCCCGCGTTGCCAGGCTCTTCTTCTTTGCGCGGCAGTCGAAGGTGCAGATCGCGACGACGCTGCACATCACCCGGTTCGAGGTTGCCCGACTGCTGGATGTGGCCCGCACGTCGGGCATCGTGACTATCACGGTGACCGAGCCCGGAGCGATCGACCTTGAGCTCAGCGGGCAGCTGCGAGCACGGTTCGGGCTCGATCACGCCGTGGTGGTGCGCACCGACGGCGGCAGCCAGGAACAGACCCGGGACCAGATCGGGGCAGCCGCCGCTGACCTGCTGTGCGAGATCAGCACCGTGGACGACGTCATCGGGCTCAGTTGGGCCCGCGCTGTCCTCGACATGGCCACGCACATCGACGGTCTCAAAGCCCGCAGGATCGTCCAGTTCACCGGTGCCTTGACCCGCAGCGACGTCAACTCCAGTGCCCCCGAGGTGGTGCGTAACGTGGCCATCAAATCAGGCGCTGAGTCCTCAGTGTTCTATGCGCCGCTGCTGGTCAGCGATTTCGAGACCGCTCAGGGCCTCTACCGCCAAGAGCAGGTCGCCAGTGCCACGTCGTACTACCCCACCGTGACCAAAGCGATCGTCGGCGTCGGAGGCTGGGATCCGCCGCACTCGACTCTGTACGACGCGATGAGCCCGGATGAGCGGGCAATGGCCCTGCGCGACGGTGTCCGAGCTGACCTCTCGGGAGTGTTGATCGATGCCGACGGTGGCGCGGTGCAGAGCTCGCTGACCGAGCGCATCGTCGCCATTTCGGCGGAGCAGTTGAAGGAGGTCCCGACGGTGATTGCCTTGGCCTACGGGGTCGGCAAGGTGCCAGCGGCTCGGGCAGCGCTCGCGGGGGGATACCTACAGGGGTTGGTCACCCATACCGATTTCGCGCTGGGGTTGCTCGCGGCTCCGTGAAGGCCGTCCAGTTTCAGGCTTACGGAGCCCTGCCCAAGGTCGTAGAGGTGTCACCGCCTGAGTGTCCCGACGACGGGGTCGTGGTGGACGTGCGGGCCACGGGGGTATGCCGTTCGGACTGGCACGCGTGGAAGGGTCACGACCCGGTCGAGCTGCCGCACATCGGCGGCCACGAAATGATCGGCACCGTCGTGACCGTCGGCCCTTCGGTGCAACGCTGGAAGGTCGGCGATCGAGCGACCACGCCGTTCGTCTGCGGGTGCGGACGCTGTGACGTGTGCGGGGCGGGCGAGGCTCAGGTCTGTCCTTCGCAGACTCAGCCAGGGTTCACCGGCCCGGGGTCGTTCGCGGAGCAGGTCGCGCTGCATGCCGCCGACGTCAATCTGGTGGCCGTGCCCGACTCCATCGACGACGTCACCGCAGCCTCGCTGGGGTGCCGGTTCGCGACGGCATACCGCGCGCTGACGGTGCCCGGCCGGGTGCAGCCAGGTCAGTGGCTCGCGGTTCACGGGTGTGGTGGCGTGGGCTTGTCTGCGGTGATGATCGGCGTAGCCCTCGGTGCGCGGTTGATTGCCGTTGACCTCAACCCTACCGCCCTCGCGCGTGCCACCGCTTTGGGCGCGGAGGTCGCCCTCGAAGGCGGTCCGGATGCGGCAGGGCGCATCCAAAAGTTGGGCGGCGCGCACGTCTCGATCGATGCTTTGGGCATGCCCTCGACGGCGGTTTCGTCGGTATGCAGCCTGCGCCGGCGAGGCAGACACGTGCAGGTGGGACTGTTGCTGGGAAAGGCCTCCTCTCCGCCGCTGCCGATGGACCGCGTGGTCGCCCAGGA
>JBBSVB010000154.1:0-6259 GCA_038233875.1 Actinomycetales bacterium
CGACGTGCTGTCGGCCGGTCAGACCTACGCCTGGCGCCGAGCGGTGCTGGCATCCTCTGCGGCCGAGCCGGGGGACCTTGTGCTCGATATCGCCGCCGGGACGGGCACGAGTAGTGAGCCCTTCGCCAACGCCGAGATCCACGTGGTCCCGGCTGACTTCTCGCTCGGGATGCTGCGTGAGGGGTACCGAAGACGCCCAGATATGCCGTTCACTGCGGCTGACGCCTTGCATCTGCCGTTTGCGGACGACTCGTTCGACGTCGTCACCATGTCGTTCGGGTTGCGCAACGTCAGTGACGTCTCGGCCGCCCTGCGCGAGTTTGCGCGGGTGACCAAGCCCGGCGGTCGGCTGGTGATTTGTGAGTTCAGTCAGCCGGTATGGCGCCCGTTGCGCACGGCATACCTCGGCTATCTGATGCGTGCCCTACCTGCGGTGGCGCGCCGGATCAGTTCTAACCCCTCGTCATACGTCTATCTGGCCGAATCGATCCGTGAGTGGCCGAGTCAATCCGAGCTGGCTCGGACCATCGGGTGCTCTGGGTGGTCGTCCGTCACCTGGCGCAACCTGAGCACCGGCATCGTCGCCGGTCACCACGCCGTCAAGGGATAGTCGCGGGAATCGCCGGGGCGCACGCGGACTCCCGTATGCTGCACCGCGCGGCAACGTTGTGGGTGACCCCAACGGCGTGGCCCGTGTGCTGACCCCTAAGATTGGGAGGGTCTCCCGATGACGATGCGCTGGCACCGAAAGGAGCGTGGGCGAGGATGACCGATCCTTACCTTCCTGTCCTGTTCTTGTTTGCTCTCGGCCTGCTATTTGCTGGCGGCTCGATGGCTGGTGGTGCTGTATTGGGCCGCAAGACCTACAACCGCGCAAAATCTGAGGCGTATGAGTGCGGCATCCAGCCCACTCCGCAGGCACTCGACGGTGGCCGCGTTCCGGTTAAGTACTACCTGACCGCGATGTTGTTCATCGTGTTCGACGTCGAGGTTCTCTTTCTTTACCCCTTTGCCGTCTCCTTTGACCAGGTGGGGCTGTTCAGTGTGCTCGCCATGCTGCTGTTCCTGTTCGTGGTCTCTGTGCCCTTCATTTACGAATGGAGCCGGGGCGGTCTGGAGTGGGACTAACAACACAGAAAGCGTGTAAGTCATGGGTCTAGAGGAAAAACTCCCCTCGGGCATTGTCCTAACCTCAGTCGAGGGCCTCGTCGGGCAGATGCAAGCTCGTTCGGTATGGCCCGCCACATTCGGTTTGGCCTGCTGCGCGATCGAGATGATGGCGGTCGGCACGCCTGACTACGACATCGCACGCTTTGGTATGGAGCGCTTCGCCGCGACCCCACGCCAGGCCGACCTGATGATTGTTGCCGGCCGCGTTAGCCAAAAGATGGCGCCGGTCGTTCGTCAGGTCTACGACCAGATGCCCAACCCGAAGTGGGTGCTCTCGATGGGCGTTTGCGCGAGCTCGGGTGGGATGTTCAACAACTACGCGATCGTCCAGGGTGTGGATCACATCGTACCGGTCGACATTTACTTACCGGGTTGTCCGCCTAGGCCACAGATGCTGATCAATGCTCTCCTTGAGTTGCACGAGCAGATCCGTTCGTCGAAGTTCGGTGTCGACCGGGTCGCCGCCGCGCGGGCCGCCGAGGCTGCTGCGATGAACGCGACTCCGACTCACGAGATGAAGGGGTTGTTGGCTTGATTGAAGACAAGGCCAAGAAGGATGCCGTCGCCGAGGTCGAGTCGGTTACGTCGGCGGTTGACGAGAACGCCATCGGGGACGGAAAGAATACCGTTGACCGCGTGAATGCCCCCGAGGCATCCGACGCGCAAAAGGTCAGCACCACCCAAGCCCAAGAGACGGGTGCCGGTTCGGTCAGCACTATCGATCCCTCCGCCTCGGGCCCCGTGAAGATGGGCCAGCGCCAAGGGATGTTCGGCGGATCATTGGGTGGCGACACCAGCGGCTACGGCGGTCTGGTCCAGCCGGTGCTGTTCCCCGGTGCCACCGAGCGCCCCTACGGCCTGTACTTCGATGAAGTTGCCGACCACCTGAGCAAAGAGTTGGCCGACACATACGACGCAGCCGTGGAGCGTGTGGTCATTGATCGTGGCGAGATGACCCTGCACGTCCCGGCAGCGCATCTGCTGCTGGTGGCTCGGACGCTGCGCGATAGCCCTGGCCTTCGCTTCGAAATGTTCAGTGGAGTTTCCGGAGTGAACTATCCCGACGAGGTCGGTCGAGAGTTGCACGCCGTCTACCACTTCCTGTCGGTGACGCATGGCTCGCGGCGAGTCCGTGTTGAGGTGTCGTGCCCCGACGAGGACGCGACCGTTCCTTCGATTGTCCACATTTACCCCGCCGCCGACTGGCACGAGCGTGAGACGTTTGACATGTTCGGGATCGTCTTCGAAGGACACCCGGCGTTGACCCGCATCCTGATGCCAGACGACTGGCCAGGGCATCCACAACGCAAGGACTACCCGCTCGGCGGGATCCCCGTGGAATACAAGGGAGCCACCATTCCGGCTCCGAGCGAGCGCAGGAGTTATACCTGATGGCTACCCACACAGAATCAACGGAAACCCAAGACCTCTACGGCGATGACGAAGTCGGCGCGGTGTTCACTGCTGGGGGCGGTGACTGGGACCAGGTGGTCGAGGACATCGCCGCCGTCGGCGAGGAGCGAATCGTCGTCAACATGGGTCCGCAGCACCCGTCGACGCACGGTGTGCTTCGCCTCATCTTGGAGCTCGATGGTGAGACGGTCCGCGAGGCCCGTGCAGGCATTGGCTATCTGCATACTGGCATCGAAAAGAACATGGAATACCGCACCTGGGTGCAGGGCACGACGTTTTGCACCCGGATGGACTACCTGACGCCGATTTTCAACGAGACGGCCTACTGCCTTGGCGTCGAGAAGCTGCTCGGTATCACCGATCAAATTCCGCAGCGTGCCAACGAGATTCGCGTGCTGACCATGGAGTTGAACCGAATCGGTTCGCACATGATCGCGCTCGGCACCGGTGGCATGGAGCTCGGCGCGACGACCGTCATGACGCTGTGCTTCCGTGAGCGCGAGCGGCTCCTGCGCTTCTTTGAAGCGGTGACGGGGCTTCGGATGAACCACGCGTACGTCCGGCCGGGTGGCGTGGCCCAGGACGTTCCTTCGGGGGCGCTCGACCTGCTTGAGGACGAAATGGTGGATCTCAAGCGAGGTATGCGCGAGCTCGAGGCGCTGCTGCTGGAGAACCCCGTGCTGAAGGGACGCACCGTTGACGTCGGCCACCTCAGCTTGACCGGTTGTATGGCGCTCGGCATCACCGGGCCGATCCTTCGCTCGACCGGTTTGCCGCACGACCTTCGCAAGTCGGACCCCTACTGTGGATACGAGACCTACGACTTCGACGTCATTACCCGCGACAGCATGGACGCTTACGGCCGTCTCTGTATCCGGATCGACGAGATGTGGGAGTCCATCAAGATTTCCGAGCAGGCCATCGCGCGACTGCGTGCCTCCGAAGGCGAGCCGGTCATGGTCGCCGACAAGAAGATCGCCTGGCCAGCCCAGCTCAGTGTTGGTGCGGACGGGCAGGGTAACTCGCTCGACCACATCCGCAAGATCATGGGTGAGTCGATGGAGTCACTGATTCACCACTTCAAGCTGGTGACTGAGGGGTTCCGTGTCCCGCCGGGTCAGGCCTACGCAGCCATCGAATCACCCAAGGGAGAGTTGGCCGTGCACGTTGTCTCTGATGGTGGGACCCGGCCGTTCCGGGCGCATTTCCGCGATCCGTCGTTCAATAACCTGCAGGCGGCTTCGGTGCTGAGTGAGGGCGGCCTCGTGGCCGACGTCATTGTCGCCGTCGCCTCCAGTGACCCCGTGATGGCCGGTGTTGACCGATGACCGACAACGCAGTTGTGCCCCCAGACACCCGCGAGCAGCTTCGTCAGGCGACCACCCACGGGCCGGTCCACCACCACACGCCCTTGCAGCCTTCGGTCGAGGGCTACGACGCCGATGTTTTAACTGAGCTCAAGGTTGACGCGGCGCTCATCGTGGCGAAGTATCCGCAGGCTCGCTCGGCTCTGCTCCCGTTGTTGCACTTGGTGCAGAGCGTGGATGGCTACATCACGGGTCGCGGCGTTCACTTCTGTGCCGACGAATTGGGGCTGACGGCCGCTGAGGTCAGCGGCGTCGCGACCTTCTATACGCAATACAAGCGCCACCCCAACGGCGAATACACCGTTGGGGTCTGCACCAACACTCTGTGCGCGGTGATGGGCGGCGACGAGATCTTCGACGAGGTCAGCGATCACCTCGGCATCGGTCACGATGAGACCACCGACGACGGCTTGATCACCCTGGAGCGCGTGGAGTGCAACGCGGCCTGTGACTATGCCCCCGTGGTGATGGTCAACTGGGAGTTCTTCGACAACCAAACCCCCGAGTCATCCAAGGGATTGGTCGATGAGTTGCTCGCCGGAAACAACCTAGTGCCCACCCGTGGCGCGTCCAAGGTCTGCACCTTCAAGCAGGTCTCGCGAGTGTTGGCAGGGTTCAGCGACGGTCGCGCGGACGAAGGCATCGGAGCGGGGCCAGCCTCGCTGGAGGGACTGAAGTTGTCCCGGGCCAACAACTGGGTTGCTCCGGTGGGTGCCAAGGCGCCGTATACCCCCGGCGGTGAGCACGAGCCGGCCCAGAGCACCAGTTTCGACACGGACGCAGCCGATGAAGGCACGACACCGAAGCGTGGGCAGCGCAGCTCGACCAACGCGCCCACCAACGACGCCGACGAGAAGCCCGGCGACGGCAAAATCAACAGCGAAACCACGGCCAACGACTCGTCTGGAGGCGACAAGTGAGCGCCCAGCTAACCCCCATCCTGTCCCAGTTCTGGGATGACCCGCAGTCTTGGACCCTGGCGACCTACGAGAAGCACGACGGCTACAAGGCCCTGCGCGCTGCCCTCGAGATGCCGATGACGGACCTGGTCGACATGGCCAAGTCCTCGGGCTTGCGTGGCCGAGGTGGAGCCGGATTCCCGACGGGGCTCAAGTGGAGCTTCCTTCCCCCCGATGACGGTGGTCCGCGCTACTTGGTGATCAACGCCGACGAATCCGAACCGGGCACCTGCAAGGACACGCCGCTGCTCATGGCCGCCCCGCAGTTCTTGATCGAGGGCATGATCATCACGTCTTACGCCATCGGCTGCAAGCACGCGTTCATCTACATTCGCGGGGAGATCGTGCACGTCATCCGTCGCGTGCAGCGCGCGGTCGACGAGGCCTACGCCGCCGGATACCTCGGGAAAGACATCTTGGGCACTGGCCTTGATCTGGACATCACTGTCCACTCCGGTGCCGGTGCCTACATTTGTGGTGAAGAGACCGCCCTGCTGGACTCGCTGGAGGGTCGCCGCGGTCAGCCGCGACTCAAGCCACCGTTCCCCGCCGTGGCTGGGCTTTATGCGCGCCCCACAGTCGTCAACAACGTTGAGAGCATCGCCAGCGTCCCGTCGATCGTGCTGCACGGATCGGACTGGTTCTCCGGTCTGGGCACAGAGAAGTCCAAGGGTTACGGACTATTCAGCCTGTCGGGTCACGTCACGCGCCCCGGTCAATACGAGGCTCCGTTGGGCATCACCTTGCGCGAGCTGCTCGAGATGGCCGGTGGGATGCGCGAAGGACACCAGTTGAAGTTCTGGACTCCTGGTGGATCTTCGACACCGATCTTCACCGACGAGCACCTCGACGTGCCGCTGGACTTCGAGTCGGTTGCTGCGGCCGGCTCAATGCTCGGCACCAGGGCATTGCAGATCTTCGACGAGACCACGTCGGTTGTTCGTGCAGTCTCTCGGTGGACCGATTTCTACGCTCACGAGTCGTGCGGCAAGTGCACGCCGTGCCGGGAGGGCACGTTCTGGTTGAAGCAGATCATGGAGCGCCTCGAAGCGGGCCGTGGGACCGAAGATGACATCGACAAATTGGTCGACATCTGTGACAACATCCTGGGCCGTGCATTCTGCGCACTCGGCGATGGTGCAACCAGCCCGATCACTTCTGCGGTGCAGTACTTCCGCGAGGAGTTCGAGGCGGGCATGCACACCAGTTGCGCCGAGTTGTTCCCGCCGCAACGCTCCACGTTGTTCGTCAAGGAGGCTATGCCCGCATGACCGTCAAAACCTCACCCGCCGCCGGCGGTAACGCCGTCGATGAAGGCGGCAACGCCTCCATCCCCGAAGACGTCAAGAA
>JBBSVB010000155.1:0-6251 GCA_038233875.1 Actinomycetales bacterium
CAACGAGGTGGCCGACGCGTGCGCCACAGCGCGGGAGGCGTGCGATCCCGACGACTTCGCCGCTCAACTCTTCAGCGCGACCGCCGCGTTCCGTTCCTGGAGCCTAGCGAATCGTCCAGAGTTCGCCTTGATCTACGGCACGCCGATCACCGGCTACCAAGCCCCTGCCGAGGGCCCTAGCACCGAGAGTTTCCGCCGGTTCGGCGCCGTTTTTGCGCAGATCTACCTCGGCCTGCTCTCGACCGACCGGTTGCGCCTCGCCGACCGGGATTCGATGTCACCTCAACTCATCGCCGCGATCACTGCGAAACCACTCCCGGGCGGCCACCATCTGCCCCCCGAGGCGGCATACCAATTCGCTGTGGGCTGGCACCGACTCTTAGGGATGGTCAGCGTCGAAATCGCTGGCCACCTCGACTGGATGATGGACGACAGTGACGCCTTTATGCAGCGGCAAGTCGAGGCGCTCGGCACCGAGATGATCACCGCAAAGACAGCGAAAGGTTCAACAAATAACGTGTGACGCTTCGCGTTTGAGCCGTGTCGCCCGCAGCGAGAAGCACCACCAGCATCGCGACCAGCCTCTACGATACCGACGGGCGACGCATCGACTACGCCAATGTCCTGCTCGGCGACGCACCCACGCAGGACACCGCGAATAGCCAAGCTGCGATCGACTCGACTCGCGCAGCGGGCAATTCAAGGACGCGGGTCGCCTGCGGCCTCCTGCGCTAACGGCTCGAACTCCAGGATAAATAGCCTGGGCTGCCCCTCACATACTGGCTACGCTGCTCAGTTATGACAGAGCAGACAGCCGATTGGGGAAGGTCTGATCACGTGCGCGCTGTCGTCGTCAGCGATCGAGCGTGGCTGCCTGATCCCCGCGTACGCACTCAGCGAGTGAGCTACACCACGGACCCTCACGCACGCAGCCGTGGTGCGACACCGACTTCGACGACTGGGAGTCAGAGCAAGCGCGGGTATGCGGCAATGCTGGCGTCACGCCACGCCCACCCGGTCGGGTCTGGCCCCTTTGTGGGCCGCACGGGCGATCGGTGGCCGAGATTGAGGGCTTGATCCTGGATTGTCAGCCCGCGATGCCGTTCTGCCGAGCACAACTTCGGCCGCAGTGGCACCCGTAGCCGCGATGGACCGGTGTTCAAGCACCCACCTAGCGCGACGTTGTGGAGCTTCCTCGTCGGAATCAGCGCGAAGCACACGCAGCATGGCGCCAGCCACGGCCCCTGTGTCGTGCGGCACGGCCTCCCCGAGTCGATGCTCGGTCAGGTCAGCCGCCGCAGGTCCCGGCCCGGCATAGACCACGGGCGTGCCACAGGCCAGTGCGGCCAACACCTTGGTCGGGTAGGCGAAGTCGTAACCCAACCCGGGCTTCACACTGACCACCGCACCGACTGCGGCGCGGTGCCATCGGGCAGCGTCATCGGGCGGGACCAACGGACGGAGCTCAATCGCACCCTGGGGCAATTCGTCGGCAATCGCCTGCAGCGCTGGCCACGAACTGCCTTGTCCGAGGAAGACGAGGCGGGCTTCGGGCGCCTGAGCGACAACCTGACGCATGGCCTCCGCGAAGACCTCGGCGCCCTGCCACTCCGAGGCCGTGCCGGCATACAAAAAGAACGGGGTCGTTGGTATGTCGTCTCGGCCCGCCCGGTCTAACGTGATCTCGGGCTGAGGGTCGCTGACGCAAAAGACGTCGGTATCGATGCCGTTGGGTACCACGTGCACTACCCGAGCCCCCAGTTCAC
Source organism: Actinomycetales bacterium (assembly GCA_038233875.1). Lineage (GTDB taxonomy): Bacteria > Actinomycetota > Actinomycetes > Actinomycetales > Dermatophilaceae > Ornithinicoccus. Next base: position 1,767 of record JBBSVB010000155.1, read on the forward strand.
GCACCCGATCAGCCACCCCATCGGAGACGGCGAGGACGTCACTGGCCCCCGCCAGCACCCACCGCTCGAAGGCCCGCAATAGATGCACGACGACGTCGGGAGCCCCGGTCGATGCGCTGGCGTCGGACCACACATCTGCGGCGTAGTACACGTACCGAATCCGCCGACGAGAGATCACCGAGCGCACCCCGGTCACCGCCCGCACCACCACGCCAGTGGTCGGCGGCGGCTCAACGACGACCACATCCGGGCGCTGGGCCATCAACAACCGCAGCACCAACGGCACGTCAAAACTCATGTACGGCAGGTAGCCCCGGACGTATCCCGATGCGTCGCGCAGCACCGGCCATTGGCTGATCGACAACTCGCCAACGCCGCTGTCATCGTCCTTGCCATCATCATGGTCGTCGAACAGCATCATGAAGCCGTCGTTGCTGCGGGTGGTCAGCACCTGCACCTGCGCATCGCGGTCCACCAACGCCTCGACCAACGCCTGCAACCGAAAGGCAGCAGCAGCCCGATCCGGGGTGAAGATCCGGGTGGCCACCACCACGCGCGTCGTGCCATGTCGTGCCACGCCACTGCCTGACACGCGTTGCCTCTAAAGCGTGATCGTGCGGTCGGTTGCTGCGGACTCGAGCACGGCCTCAACGACTCGCAGGGTGTGCACGCCCTCGTTCATCGACACCACTAACGACTTGGCCAGCGCTTTGCCGCGCAAAACGTCACGGAAATTCTCCTGCTCCACCCGCAGCGGCTCCCGCTTGGCGATCGCGTAACGGATCGAGTCGCCCTCGGACACTCCACGGAAGGCCGCGGCCTGGCTCCAGTCGGAGGCCACGTCGCCGTTGGCGTAGAAGGTCAGGTCAGAGGTCAAGGTGTCCGCGACCAGCGCGCCCTTTTCCCCGGTGGCGATGGTTGCGCGCGACTTCATCGGTGACAGCCAGTTGACGGTGTGGGTCACGATGATGCCGTTAGCCAGCCGTCCGTTCGCCACCACCATGTCTTCGTGTTCGCGACCCGAGCGGTGCGCAACCTGACCCGAGACGACGGCATACGGGCTCTGCGCGATCCATGCTGCTAGGTCGATGTCGTGCGTGGCGAGGTCCTTGACCACACCCACGTCAGCGATCCGAGCGGGGAACGGGCCTTGGCGCGACGTCGAGATCTGGTAGACCTCACCGAGTTCGCCTTCTTCGATGCGGCGGCGCATCTCCAACAGCGCCGGGTTGCAGCGCTCGACGTACCCCACGCACCCAACCAAGCCAGCGTCGGTGAACGCGTCCGCGACCCGCATACCCGATTCGGCCGTGGCCGCGATCGGCTTCTCGACCATGGTGTGCACACCGGCGGCGGCGAGTGCCAAACCCACCTCCTCATGCAGGTAGGTCGGCACGGCCACCAGCGCGGCGTCGATGCCAGCGTCGATCAGGGACTGCACGTCGGGCTGCACCTCGAGCCCAGCGGCAATGCCGTGCTTATCGCCATACGGATCGGCGACGGCGACAAGGTCCATGCCCTCAACCTCGCGGATGACACGTGCGTGGTGACGGCCCATCGACCCTAGGCCGATCAGGCCCATTCGAATAGTGCGGGTTGGGCTTCCCGAGGTGTTGGTAAGAGCGCTCATGCCGAGGTCTCCGAACCGGCCGAGACCACGGTGTTGACGGCTTCGACGATGCGCTCCAGGTCATCCTGCGACAACGACGGGTGCACGGGCAGCGAAATGACCTCAGCAGCGGCGCGGGCCGTCTCGACCAACTCGTGTTGCGGCGCGAACCGGGCCAGCGACACCAACTCATGGTTGGGAATCGGGTAGTACACGCCTGTTCCGACCTGGTGCTCCTCGCGCAGCGCGAGCACGATGGCGTCCCGCTCGGCGGCCGTGGCACCCGCAATGCGGATCGTGTACTGGTGGTAGACGTGGCTGCAGTTGTCGCGGACGACCGGGGTGGTGACGCCGCGCAGGTGATCGTTGAAGAAGGCGGCGTTGGCCTGACGCGCATCCGTCCACTTCCCGATCTTCGTCAGCTGCACCCGGCCGATGGCTGCGTGCAGGTCGGTCATCCGGTTGTTGAGCCCAACGAGTTCGTTGGCGTACTGCCTCTCCATGCCCTGGTTGCGCAGCAGACGCACTCCACGGGCAATGTCGGCGTCGGCGCAGGACACCATGCCGCCCTCGCCGGAGGTCATGTTTTTGGTCGGGTAGAGACTGAACATGCCGAACGTCCCGAAGGTGCCGAGCCGCTGTCCGTTGTACCTCGCGCCGTGGGCTTGCGCTGCGTCTTCGAAGATTTGCACGCCTGCACGCTGAGCAACCTCTTGCAACCCCCCGATGTCGGCCGGGTGACCGTAGAGGTGCACCGGCATGATCCCGGCGGTGCGCTCGGTCAGCGCATCCGAGACCGAGGCGGGGTCGAGGGTGAAAGTGTCGGGCTCGATGTCGGCGAAGACCGGAGTGGCCCCGGTCAGTGCGACAGAGTTGGCCGTGGCGGCGAAGGTAAAAGACGGCACGATGACCTCGTCACCGGCCCCGATGCCTGCGGCGATGAGGCCCAAGTGCAGGCCAGAGGTACCGGAGTTGACGGCGACACAGGTGCGTCCGCCGACGAGATGATCGCCAAATTCTTGCTCGAAAGCCGCGACCTCGGGGCCTTGAGCGACCATCCCGGACAGCAGGACTCTGTCGACGGCAGCGCGCTCGTCATCACCGATGATCGGCTTGGCGGGGGGGATAAAGGCGCGTTCACTCACTGCTGTCGTCTCCTTGTGTTGATGCGTTCGTTGAAGATGTAGATACTGCCGTGATCGTGTCGCCGTCGCTGGCGTAACTGTTGCCGGTTGAGGGGCAGGTCCATTGTCCTTTGCTCATCTCGACCAGCCGGACCCCGGCCTCACCGACCCAGCCGATCTGACGGGCGGGCACCCCCACGACCAGGGCGTATGCAGGCACGTCCTTGGTCACCACGGCCCCGGCCCCGACGGTGGCCCAGGCTCCGATCACCACGGGCGCGACGCAGACGGCGCGGGCTCCGATGGAGGCTCCGCGCTCAATGCGGACCCCGACCGCCGACCAGTCGTCGGCGCTCTTGGCGGTGCCATCGGTGTTGATGGCCCTCGGGAACTCATCGTTGGTCAGCACGGCGGCTGGACCGACAAAGACCCCATCGGCGAGTTGAGCCGGTTCGTAAACCAACGCGTAGTTTTGGACTTTGCAGTTGTCCCCCATCTGCACGCCGGTTCCGACGTAGGCTCCACGGCCAATCACGCAGCCGGTCCCGAGCACGGCGTCTTCGCGCACTTGGGCCAAATGCCAGACCGAACTTCCGTCGCCGATAGTCGCACTTTCGGCGACATCGGCAGTGCTAATGATGCGTGCCGTCGACACAGGCAAGCGCTCCTCAGGGCTCGGGGCAGGCGGGTAGGTGAGAATGCTCGCATGACTGTATCGCCCCAGGCATCAGATGCCGTGCTGGTGATACCCCTATTCAACGAGGGAACGGTCATCGCCGACGTGCTAGCCGAGGCGATGGGGGCCTTTCCGCACGTCGTCTGTATCGACGATGCCTCTACCGATGACTCCGCTCGAGCCGCCCGAGGAGCCGGAGCCATCGTGGTGCAGCACCCGTTCAACTTAGGCCAGGGCGCGGCGTTGCAGACGGGGATCGACTACGTGCTGCGAGCCAGCGACGCGGCATACATCGTGACGTTTGACGCCGACGGGCAGCACCGGGTGGTCGACGCGCTCGCGATGGTGGAGCGCGCCCGCGAGCGCGACTTGGCGATCGTGTTCGGCTCGCGCTTCCTCGACAAGCGCACCAAGCCCGGCTTCCTGAAGAAGATCGTGCTCAAGACTGCGGTGTGGATTACGAACCAGCAGACGGGGATGCGCCTATCGGACGCGCACAACGGCCTGCGCGTCATCCGCCGCGACGCCGCGGCAGGCGTGCATCTGAGCCAAAACCGGATGGCTCACGCGACTGAGATCGTGCTGCAACTGGGCCGGACCAAGCTCCCCTGGGGCGAATACCCGGTTCACGTGCTCTACACCGATTACTCTCGGGCCAAAGGTCAATCCCTGATCAACTCGGTCAACGTGTTGATCGACTCGATCTTGAAATGAGGCGTCCGTGCTCGATCAACCCCTGATCAAAACGATCCTGCTCGCGGCGATCGTCCTGGTCACCGTGATGCTGACCCGCTCTACGGCTGGGGCCCGCCACCAGGCCATCCGACGGTTGATGCTGATCGGCTTTGTGATCCTCGCCGTGATCGCCGTGCTCTTTCCACCGTTCCTGACCCAGGTTGCCCAGACGGTCGGGGTCGGGCGTGGGGCGGATCTGCTGCTCTACGGATTGACCGTGACGTTTTTGGGATATGTCGCGACGAGCTTTCGCCGGTTGCAACAGATGGAGCGCCACGTCACCCAACTGGCTCGCGAGCTAGCGCTGCGCGAAGCCGTCGAAAAGGATAGACACGAGCCGA
>JBBSVB010000156.1:0-6245 GCA_038233875.1 Actinomycetales bacterium
CATTCACGATGGCGGTCTCCATCGCCTTCCTCGGCGGTCGCCCGGCGATGATCTCGGCGGCGACCGGGGCGATCGCGCTCGTCGTCGCACCGTTGGCGCGTGACCGCGGCCTGGACTACCGGGTAGCAGCGGTCATCCTCGGCGGGCTGATCCAGGTCGCGATGGGCCTGGCCGGCGTGGCCAAGCTGATGCGCTTCGTGCCGCGCTCGGTCATGGTCGGGTTCGTCAACTCCCTGGCCATCCTGATCTTCTCCGCACAGCTTCCCCACCTGATCGGCGTGCCGTGGCTGGTCTACCCGCTGGTGGCCGCTGGCATCGCGATCATGGTGCTGCTGCCACGCGTCAGCACCGCCGTGCCCGCCCCGCTGGTCGCGATCGTCCTGCTGACCGGCCTGGTCCTGGCCATGGCCTGGCAGCTGCCCGACGTCGGGGACGAGGGTGCGCTGCCACGCAGCCTGCCCTCGCTGTTCACCCCCGACGTCGTGTTGACCCTCGAGACACTCCAGATCGTGGCGCCCTACGCGCTCGGGATCGCCCTGGTCGGCCTGATGGAGTCGCTGATGACGGCCAAGTTGGTCGACGACATCACCGACACCCACTCCGACAAGACCCGCGAGGCCTGGGGCCAGGGCGCGGCCAACATGATCACCGGGTTCTTCGGCGGCATGGGCGGTTGCGCGATGATTGGCCAGACGATGATCAACGTGAAGGCCTCCGGCGCCCGCACCCGGATCTCGACGTTCCTGGCCGGGGTCTTCCTGCTCGTCCTCGTGGTCGGCTTCGGTGACATCGTCGCCCTGATCCCGATGGCGGCCCTGGTCGCGGTCATGATCATGGTCTCGGTCGGCACGATGGATTGGCACAGCGTGCACCCGGCAACTTTGCGCCGTATGCCGTTCAGCGCCACCATGATCATGGTCAGTACGGTCGCGGTGACCGTTTACACGCACAACCTGGCCTACGGCGTGATCGTCGGGGTCGTCGTGGCGATGGTGTTCTTCGCTCGCCGCGTCTCGCACTTCACCGAGGTGGTCGACATCGCCCACCCCGACGACGACACGCGGGTGTATGCCGTCCGCGGCGTCCTGTTCTTCGCTTCCAGCAATGACCTGGTGTTCCAGTTCGACTACGCCGGCGACCCGAAGAACATTGTGATCGACCTCAGCGACGCCCAGATCTTCGACTCATCGACCGTGGCGGCCCTGGACGCCATCGAGTTCAAATACCGCCAGCGCGGCAAGAACGTCGAGATTGTCGGGTTGAACGAGGCCAGCCAGGCGTGGCACGGCAAACTCACCGGCCAGCTAGGCGCGCCTGAGTAGTCGTGCTGCATCCCGATCATCCTGCCGTGGACGATCCGTACACACCCGTTCTTGTGGTTTGAGTTTTCCACAGGTGCCCAGGTGTGACAGTGGCTTCTGCCATAGTGGACACATGTTCGATAATCAGCCGCCAAGCAGTGGTGAGCCGCTACCTGGCGACGGAGGCGGGCCGGGTTTTGATTCATCATGGCTTCCGCCTGGATTGGCCCTCAAAGAGCAGGTCTCGGCTGGGGTTGATGCCATGGTGGGGGCCACGACGGCGGCGGGGCCGGTGATGCCACGTTTCAGCGGCCGCGAACTAGCCGACGGGCTCGCAGACATCGACCGTATGCGGGCACATACGGAGACCTTGACGTTGCACGTGGTGATGGAGTCGTTGGATCGCGGTCTGCACACTGACACGGGAATGAGTGCTCATAACTGGTTGGCTCTGTATTGCCCGTGGCTGGCGCCGCCTGCGGTGGGTGACTTGGTCATGGTGGCCCAGGGTTTGGCTAATCCTCTGCATAGCGAGTTGCGCGAGCGTGTGTTGGCGACTGAGCTGTCCGTACGTCGGGCTGCGATGGTTTTACGTGCGTTGGGTCGGGTGAAACCGTTCATGGGTACCGAGCCCGCCGACGGCACCGCCGGAGACGTCGATACCAGAAGCGAATACGAGAAGGCTGTGGACTCTTTGCTGGGCGTCGCGGGCACCGCTGCATTTTCCGAGAAAGATCTCCGTGCAGCCGCAGACTGCATGGCATCGGCGGTGTTGCCGGAGAAGGACCACGAAACCCGCGAGAAATCTATCCATGAGTTGCGGGGGGTGAACGAGTCTTCGTTGGCTGACGGGTCGCTGATCCGGTTCATCGTCAATGCCGACACCGAGTGTGCCGCCCTACTCCGGTCCATCTTGAACTCGCCGTTGGCCGCGCCGTGCCCCGATGCTGACGGCCCGGATGAGCGGACTGCGCCCCAGCGCAGGCATGACGCATTGTTCACCGTCCTCAAGCGTGGCGTGGCTGGGGGCGACAGTGCCCCCACGACCCCTAAAGCCACGGTGAATGTGACGATCGCGTGGGATGTGGTCGAGCGGGCTTTCACCGGCACCGGTAGGACTGAGACCGGGGATGTGCTGTCTCCGGAGACGGTGCGGAAGATGGCCTGTGATGCCGACATCATTCCCATCGTGCTCGGAACCGACCGCGAAATTCTGGAGATGGGGCGGGCGAGGCGGTTGGTGACGCCGGGGCAGCGCCGGGCGCTGCACCACCGAGACAAGCACTGCACGTTCCGTGGGTGCACAGTGCCCGCGTCCTGGTGTGATGGTCACCACGTGGTGCATTGGTCCTTGGGCGGGCTCTCGGACCTGTCGAACTATGCCTTGTTATGCGGGCGACACCACAGCATCGTCCACGACAAAGAGTTAACCGCCACCGTCGAGCCATTGGGTGTGACGTGGCACGTCTAACTGACCTGCCCAAACCCCGGCCACCCATGGCCGGGGGTTGGGTCGTGCCTTCGCGAGGCCGTCGGATGTTGGTGCGCAGACCGCGCGCGGTGAGCCGCTGGAAGACGCGTATCCGGTTGGGTAGTTGCCGAACTAGTGCGACCGAGGCGCCGGCCCGGTCACGCTGGGGGGCCGGCCGGAGGCGTGCATTCTCGGTGATCTGGGCAAGGATGCCTTCCTCAGCGAACCGTTGGCGGCTGTGGACTGGCTACATTTCTGGAGTCGCCTGCGATGTACCGCGATGTACTGCTAACAAAGATGCGTGAGGGCTTGGTACGACGACTGGGCACCTTCGAGGGTCGCGGCGAGCGACCCAGCCTGGGCAGCGAGTTTGGATGCCTCGACCAACGGCATACCTTTGGCCATTCCGTGAGCCAGGGCCCCGGTGAAGGCATCCCCGCATCCGGTGGTATCGGCCGCCTCGACCTTCGGCGAATCAATATGGGTGGCCCGCGCAGCGTCGCCGCCGTCCTCGGAGGCGACGCCGTCCAACACGACCGCACCGTCCGCGCCCAGAGTGACCACGATTCGTTGTATGCCGAGGTCAACGAATCCGCTGAGGGCTGCGTCCCAGTCGTCAGCGATATCGCTACGGCCAAGCACCAGCTCGGCCTCGCTTTTGTTGACCAGCAAGACGTCAACGTGTCCCAACAGGGAGTCGTGCACGTCGGCATACGGGGAGAGGTTGAGCAGCACCTTTGCCCCGGCCGCTTGAGCGTGCTCCGCCGCCGCCTGAACCGCAGGCAGCGGCACCTCGAGGCACAAGCAAACGATGTCGGCCCCGGCGAACTGCCTTGAGGTCAGCGAGTCAGCACTGAGCGCACCGTTGGCTCCCGGCGACACGATGATGGTGTTTTCACCTGCCGCATCGACCACGATCATTGCCGAGCCGGTGGCGTGATCGGGGTCCCGCGTCACCGCAGTGACATCGACGCCCGACGCGCTGGCCTGCTCCAGCAAAAACGAACCGTTGGCGTCGTCGCCAACAGCCCCGATCAGTCGCACCTGCGAGCCCAACGTCGCCGCAGCCACGGCCTGATTCGAGCTCTTTCCGCCCGGCGCAGTCACCAGTTCTGAGCCGCTCAAGGTCTCACCCGGCCCGGGGAAGCGGTCCACGCGCACGGTCAGATCGGCATTCAACGAACCGAACACCACGACCTGACCAGCGCCATCAGACGCGGCGCTCATAACGACACCTCCCCGATCCGCTCTAACGCGTCCACCACCAGATCCCAAAACTTTGCGTGGTCCAGCTGTACAGCCACGGACGTCGTGCAGTCTGCCGGAGCGGTAGCGCGAAAGTCCGCGACCGTCATACCCGTGGTCAATGCGCCCCGTAACTCGATGTCCACCGGAGTCAGCCGGGTGGTCATGACCGACGGGTCGATCACGTAGGCCACAGCGCACGGGTCGTGCACCGGTGGCGAATCGAAGCCCTGGATGTCCTTGTAGACCCCACCGAAGAACTCCAAGAGCTCGACCGCAAACTTCGATGGCCCGGTCCCGATCGCCTCGATCCGCTCCACGACCTCCGGCGTCGCCAGCGCCTGGTGGGTCAGATCCAGACCCACCATCAGCACCGGCCAGCGCTCGTTGAAGACGATGTGCGCAGCCTCGGGGTCGATCGCGATGTTGAACTCGGCGACCGAGCTGTAGTTGCCGACGTGATAGCCGCCCCCCATCAGCACCACCTCTTTGACCCGCTCCGCCAACGCGGGCTCCTTTCGCACAGCCATCGCGATGTTGGTCAGCCCGCCCGTCGGCACCAACGTGACCGTCTTGGGCTCGTGCGCCATCACGGTTTCGATGATGAGATCAACGGCGTGCCTGGACTCGATCTGCTGCATTGGGTCGGGCAGGTCCGGCCCATCCAACCCCGACTCGCCGTGGATCTCGGCGGCCACGGTGATCTCACGCACGAGGGGACGCTGGCACCCGGCGGCGATCGGCACCCCCGTCATCCCGGCCACCCGCGCTACCGACAACGCGTTGTGGGTGACCTTGGCAAGCGTCTGGTTGCCCACGACCGTCGTGATCGCAAGCAACTCGATGTCGGGATTTCCGTAGGCAAGGAACATCGCGAACACATCGTCGTGGCCGGGATCGCAGTCGAGGATGATTTTGGTAGCCATGGTGGCAGTCCATCACGACCCGGGGGTCGGCGCTCGTCTGTAGGCCGACCGGTGAAAGCGACACCGTGAACTGCGCGTTCACGGCGACCGCCGCGGGCGCTCAGCCGGTGGGCCTGAACGTCACGGACACCTCTGACACAGGCCCGGGCCCGGCTACCCAGGACGGGAAGTGGCGTGGCCATGATCCGGCTACTGGCCCTGTCGCTGATCGGCCTCACGTGACTTTTCAGACGAGGGTCACGGCCGATCATAAATTGGGTCTATGGCCCGATGTGAGATCGTCCGCAACCCTCTGGCGCGTAGCCATTGTTTCGGCAGACGGGGGCCCTCGTGATGTGTGCTCCATAACACTTGCGACAGCGATAGAACCTGCGACCTCACCTTGTCGTCTCATGCCTATTGACCCAAAAGTCTTGTGACCGCCCAGGCCATTCCAAGAAGCCCCGCACCTTGAAGCAGACTCGCCTCACCGGTCACTGGAGGTTAGGCCGCTTTCGGCGACACCTCGGTCTACAAGGACGGTATCGAGATCAGCGTCTCCAAGGGTGAGAAGTTCGAGCCCAGCACCACCTCCCGCCAGCAGGTCTTCGATTCAGGTGCCAGTGTTGGTGGCGGCCCCAGCACGACGTTGCTCGATGACCGCAGCGTGAACTACGACATCGCCTTTGGTGTCGACGATCCGAAGGACCTCGTGATGGAGGTTCGTCCGTGTTCGACTACGACCCTGCGATCTTCACTCATTGATCTGTATAGATCACATAGTGCATTTCGATCAGCCGCTCCTTAGGGGCGGCCGATCGCGCGTAATCGACATAGGCGCAACAGATGTCGTTATATGCCGTGTAAGCGCGTCGTTCCCTCGCTAGGCCGAACCAAGGCCTTTCGTTATTGTAATTACTCCGATTGAAAGTAGGGCACATGCGACGTGGACGTCATTGGATACTTCCTGGACCCAACGCAACCCTCGAATTGCGCCGTCGGGCTGTCCTCAAGGGTGGCTTTGGGATAGCCACCGCAGCGGCGCTGATCGACCTCGCTAAAGCGAGTCAAGAGGTCAAAAAGCCGGAGCCGGAGCCCGAGCCGGAGCCGGAGCCCGAGGAAGAGCCAGCCGAGCCCACTGAGGCGGAGCCGACAGAAGATCCCGCCGAGGCCAGCGACGATGACTCCGCTCAGGACTCGGACTCTGATGAGGCCACGAGCGAAGACCAGACTGAAGAAGAGCCCGAGCCCAAACCGGAGCCGGAGCCCGAACCGGAGCCGGAGGTTGACCCCGACTCTGCGCTGTATCGCCGGGGCGACAAC
>JBBSVB010000157.1:0-6128 GCA_038233875.1 Actinomycetales bacterium
GTGCTGACCGAGACCACCCGTAGGCCGGCGAGCAGGACAGGCCCGGCGAGCGGGAGTTGGACGCGGAAGAACCGAGAAAGAGGCGAGAAACCCATGGCCGTTGAGGCGTCCAGGGTCTTGTCGTCTACCGAGGCGAAGGCATCCGCTGCAGATCGAGCCATAATCGCCACGCCGTAGATGCTGAGCGCCACGACCAGGTTGACGTCGCTGAGAATGCCCGTGGTCAGAATGAGGGGGAGGATGACGAACAGCGGCAACGAAGGGATCGTGTAGAGCAGGCTGGTGCCAGTGATCACGATGGTGCGCAACGTGGGGTTCTTGATCGCGATCCAGCCCAATGGGATCGCCAGGAAGAAACTCGCCACGATCGGGATGATCGAGAGCCGGGCGTGGTTGAGCGTCAACTCCCAGATCAGATCCAGGTTGTCCAGCGTCCAGTTCACCGGACGTCGCGCCCGTCGCTGAGGGTTCCTACCGGCCTGCCATCGGAGTTCATCACGATTCGTGGGCCGGTGCCCGTGTCCTCGCCGATAGTCAATTCGCGCTTACCTTTGTCGGCCCCGATAAAAGAAGCCACGAAGTCGTCGACCGGGTTGGCCAAAATTTCAGCTGGCGTGCCCACCTGCGCGATGACGCCGCCCTTGGCCAGGATCACGACCTGGTCGCCGAGGATGAACGCTTCGTCGATGTCATGGGTGACGAAGACCACCGTTTTGCCGAGGTCGCTCTGCAGCCGGTTGAGCTCGGTCTGCAGGTCAGCCCGCACGATGGGGTCGACCGCGCCGAACGGCTCATCCATCAGCAAAATGTTCGGGTCACTCGCGAGGGCTCGCGCCACTCCGACTCGCTGTTGCTGGCCACCAGAGAGTTGACGGGGGTAGCGGTCGGCCAAATGCCGATCCAGACCTACCTTGTCGAGCAACTCGAGGGCACCGGCGCGCGCATCGGACTTCGGAGTCCCGTTGAGGATCGGCACGGTCGCTACGTTGTCGACCACCTTGCGGTGCGGCAAAAGACCCGCCGACTGCAGCACATAGCCGATGCTGCGGCGCAGTTTGACCCGATCGCGGGTCGCTACGTCCTCGTCGTCGATCAGGATTTGACCTCCGCTCGGCTCGACCATTCGGTTGATCATCCGGAGCAGGGTGGTCTTTCCACAGCCGGAGGAACCGACGAAAACGGTGGTCTTATGAGAAGGAAGAATGAGGCTGAAGTCCTCGACGGCAACGGTGCCGTCTTCGAATTTTTTGCTCACTGAGCGGAACTCGATCATGGAAGGTCGGCCATCCGTTCGCAAGGCGGCCCCAATGCAGGCCGCATCGAATGACCCTACATAGACAAGGGCGAGTCCGCTCGGGCACCCCCGAACCCACAGCGCGTAGGACGCAAACAGGGCGAACCGGTGAGGGTTCGCCCTGTGGACGATGTCCTGGACATCCGCGGCGGTGGCGGTGGGATTTGAACCCACGGAGGAGTCTCCCCCTCACACGCTTTCGAGGCGTGCTCCTTAGGCCGCTCGGACACGCCACCGTGGGTCAGGTTACCCGAGGCATGAGGCCATCGAAAAACTCTTCCGCCGACCGCAGACAAATGCCACACTCTGGGCTGACCTCGTGCGCAACGGGCGGGCCAGGACGGTCCTTCATACCCCTACGGAGCTGATGCATGCCGTTGAAAGAGAAGATTCGAAGGGCCAAGCGCAAGGGCCAGTCCCGCACCGGGTGGTCGCGCATCGCCTTGGCCTACGGATGCGTCCTCTGCGCCGCCGTTTTGCCGCTGCTGTCGCTCATGGCGGGGTTTATCGGATCAGACGTCTGTGAAGGCGGATTCGAGTGCCTGGGGCCGGCCTTCATCGATCTCTTCGCCGCCGCCGTCTTGGCCGTACTTGGACTGATTGTGGGAGGAGGACTCCTTGGGATGGGCTGGTGGTGGGGATTAACCGCTGCAACTCTCTCGCGGCCGCCGCGGGTGGCGGCTTCCCGGCCCTCATTGCACTCGCCGTCGCGGTCGCTGCCCCGCGCTGGCTGCGCTCTTAACTCAGCTGGGGACGTCGGCCAAGTTCCGCCTGGGGTGTGCGGTCGCGCTGACGTTGGCCCTCGTCGCCGGTTCACTGATCAGCGCCGAAGTGCGTGACAGGGCCAAGGCCGCGGACCACCTGGGCCCCGACCGGTTGTCGTACCACCTCCGTTCGGGAGAGATCTCGGTGGAAGTCGACGTGGTCGGACCCAATTCGGGTCTCGAGCCTCCTGGCGACTGCGAGCTCGGTGACGCGGACAATCAGGACCGCTGCGCAGAACCGTGCCGGGGGTATTCATGCCGACCCGCAACGGCGGAGACACCGAAGCGTTAGATCGAGTGGTCGTCGTTGGAGACGCCCGCGTCTTCCTCAGCGATGAGACGTTCATCGGCAACGACGAAGTCGATTTCCTCGAAGTCGTAGCGCCTATGGACGAACTCGCGCAAAGCCTGGTGCCGGTCGAGGTGGAGGAATTGTTGACCCGCGAGGAATGAGCGCTGCGAGAGCCTCAGCGGCGCTGGTCGAAGAACTCCGACAACATGGCGGCGCACTCTTGCTCGGCCACTCCCGCGACCACTTCAGGTTGGTGCAAACTCGCCCGGTCCCGCGGCAAGTCCCAGATCGAACCGCAGGCTCCGGCCTTGGCATCGAAGGCTCCGAACACGACACGGTCGACCCTCGCCGCGATCAACGCACCGGCGCACATCACGCACGGCTCGAGCGTCACGACCAGCGTGCAACCGCTCAACCTCCACGAATGCAGGCTCGCCCCGGCCTCGCGCAACGCCACGATCTCGGCATGTCCGGTCGGGTCGACGCCGGCTTCCCGGACGTTGTGCCCCCGGCCGATCACGGCACCGGAGCCGTCCACCACCACGGCTCCTACCGGCACATCGTCAGCCGCCAGCGAAGCCTCGGCGAGAGCTAGTTGCATCCATGCGGCATACCGATCATCGGCCCACCCAGGCAGCGAGCCCTGAATCTGCCCTTCCTTGGCTGCAACCACGCCCTAATCGTAGGTCAGCGCACGGCTAGATTGCTCAGATGAGTCAGACCCCAGACCGCGCTACGGCGCTCGACGGACTCACTGCGAGCCTGCCACCCGGCACGGTCTCCATCGACAGAGGAGTCCGCGAGAACTACCGATGGGACTGGGCCCGCGAGCCCAAGAGGGCGGCCTGGCCGGACCAACTCGGCCCGCACGTGATGGCGCTGCAGCAGGCGATCAAGAACGCCCTCGACCCGCACAACATCATGAACCCCGGTGCCGTTCTAGAGCACTTCTCGTATGCCGACGGGCCGCGAAGCAAGGCCGCAGCACTTTGGCGGTAGTTTGCTCAGATGCGAGTCCACGTTGCCGACCACCCGCTGATCGCTCACAAGCTCACCTACCTGCGCGACAAACGGACCGACACCCCGACGTTCCGGCGGTTGACGGACGAGTTGGTCACCCTGCTGGCGTATGAGGCCACTCGAGAGGTCCGCACCACCCCGTTCGAGATCGAGACCCCGGTGGCCCCAGCGACCGGAATCCGCCTGGCCAGCCCCAAACCCTTGGTGGTGCCGATCTTGCGCGCGGGGCTCGGGATGCTCGACGGCATGATGCGCATGGTTCCAACGGCCGAGGTCGGCTTCCTCGGGATGATTCGCAACGAGGAAACCCTTGAGGCCGAGACCTACGCCAACCGGCTGCCCAACGACCTCTCTGGCCGGCAGTGCTACCTGCTGGACCCGATGCTCGCGACCGGCGGCACCCTCGCCGCTGCCATCCACTTCTTGGTGGACCTTGGCGCCGACGACATCACCGCCATCACGCTGCTATCCGCGCCCGAAGGCATCGAGATCCTCAAGAGCAAGGTCGAAGGCATTCAGCCCCCTCTGCGCCTGGTGACCGGAGCCATCGACGAGAAACTCAACGAAAAGGGCTACATCGTTCCGGGCCTCGGCGACGCCGGTGATCGTTTGTACGGCGTGGTCTGAGCGGCCGAGCACACCACAGGACCCGCTGATGCCCAACAGGACTCGTACATGCACCTGAGCCAGCGCAGCCAGATCGAGCCGTTCCACGTGATGGAGGTGCTCAAGGCCGCCCAGCAGCGCCAACGTACGCACGGCGACTTGCTTTTGATGTGCGTCGGACAACCCTCGACGCCCGCCCCGTGGCCGGTCCGCGAAGCAGCCAAGGCTGCTCTCGACGCCCATGTGTTGGGCTACACCGACGCGACCGGCATACCCGAACTGCGTGAAGCCATCGCCGCTCACCACCGGGACTGGTACGACATCGAGATCGATGCTGATGACGTGATGGTGATGACGGGCTCGTCCGGGCTCTTCTCGACGCTGTTCCTCGCCGCCTTCGACGTTGGCGACACCGTAGCGATGGCCCGACCCGGCTACCCGGCATACCGAAACACGCTGTTGACGATGGGGTGCCACGTGCTGGAGCTCGATTGCGGCCCGGAGACCGACTATCAACCCACGCTCGCGATGCTCGAAGCGCTGCCGCAGGTCCCGCGCGGGCTGATCGTAACCAGCCCCTCCAACCCCACCGGCACCGTCATCGACGCCGACGAACTCGCCGAAATCGCCAGCTGGTGCGAGGCCAACAACTGCCTTCTGATCAGCGACGAGATCTATCATGGCATCACCTACGACGGCCCCGCGGCGAGCGCCTGGCAGACCTCCCGCGAGTCAGTCGTGGTCGGTTCAGTCAGCAAGTACTTCTCGATGACCGGGTGGCGGCTCGGCTGGGCGCTCGTCCCCCGACACCTGCGCCGCCCACTCGAAATCCTCAGCCAAAACCTTACGATCTGCCCACCGGCTCTGTCCCAACACGCCGCCATCGCCGCGTTCAGCCCCGAGTCGCGCACCGAACTCGACAGCCACGTCCGCCGGTATGCCGACAATCGCGACCTCCTGCGCGCGCGCCTGCCGGAAATCGGGCTGGGTTCGGCCACCACTCCCGCCGGAGCCTTCTACGTCTGGTGCGACATCACCCACCTCACCGGCGACAGCGTGCGATGGTGCCAAGATGTGCTCGCCGACACGGGCGTGGCGCTGACTCCAGGCGTCGATTTCGACGTCGCGCGGGGCCACCAGACGATGCGGATGAGCTTCTCCGGGACCACCGCCGGCGTGAGCGAGGCGGTAGACCGGCTGGCTGCGTCGGCGTGGCTATTGCCCAAGAGTGGGTGACTCCTGCGATGATGATGCCCGTCCTGCGATCCGCCGAATAACCGAGGAGTCCTTTCATGCCAGGCAAGATTAAGTCGGTCTTGTGGTGGCTCCTGTTCGGATTCCTCGTGTACGCGATCATCACGAGCCCCGACCGGGCCGCCGATATCGTGGCCGCATTCTGGGACATCATCGAGCAGGGCTTCCGTAACATCGGCCGGTTCTTCGAAGCGCTCATGGGCGGCTAGCGATGCTCGGCTCCTCGGAGATTTCTGAGTCTGGCGTCAAGGTTGGCAGCCGGATCCTGAAGCGTTATGTCCTCCAACGGGAGCAAGTCGAGGTCGCCACTCGACAACATTGGGCCGTCATGATCGAGCCCGTTGCCTCCGTTCTTCTCGGCTTCCTCCTGGTGTCGTGGATCACGATCAACCTGGAGCGCATGTTCGGCACCGCCGGGGGATACCTCTGGGTTCTCTGGTTGCTGGTTGTCGGTCGCCTTTTGTGGCAAATGCTGGAGTGGCGCAACGAGTGGTTCGTGGCCACCGACAAGCGGCTACTGCTGACCTACGGGTTGATCTCCCACAAGGTCGCCATGATGCCGCTGGGCAAAGTCACCGATATGACCTACGACCGCTCGATCATGGGCCGTGTCTTGGGGTACGGAACCTTCGTGATGGAGTCCGCAGGCCAAGACCAGGCGCTGCAAAAGATCCGCTGGGTGCCTAAACCGGACGAGACCTACCGCGAAATCTGCGACATCATCTTCGACCCGCACGGTCACGACAGCGACGACTCGCTGCCCGATGATTCTCATGATGGTGTTGACCCCGATGGTCTCCGCAACGGCAGCGACCATCATCACGATGATGGTGACGACTCGCGCTATGACTCGCACGACGAGGACGACACGATGTTCGCCGAGCACGATCTCGGACAA
>JBBSVB010000158.1:0-6093 GCA_038233875.1 Actinomycetales bacterium
AGACGTCAAAACGTTGCCCGACGTGTTCGAAATCGTCTGCGAAGCCACTGACCTGGTCGCGGTTCGCACTGCGCTGCAAGAAGCGGGGATGGACTACGACTCCGCGGACGTCTCGTTCTTGCCCAGTGTCGAGGTGCCTCTGGATGCTGACGGCGCGCGCAAGATGATCCGTGTCGTTGACGCGCTGGAAGACTGCGATGACGTGCAGAACGTCTACACGAACGCCGACATCCCCGACGACGTCCTAGCGATCCTCGAAGAAGACGACTGATGGCGCTGCGGTTAGCGAACGTGACCCTTGACTGTGACGACCCGAGACCGGTGGCTGCGTTCTGGTCGCAGGCTCTTGACATACCGATCGACGAAGGTGCCAGTGAGTTCTTCGTGTCTTTGGGGATGGGCGCGCCGGGGCCCAACTGGTTCTTCGTGCGCGTGCCCGAGGGGCGGTCGGCAAAGAATCGGCTGCACGTCGACTTTGATGCTGGCAATCGGGCCGCCGAGATCAACCGGTTGGTGGCCCTAGGAGCGACCAAAGTCTCCGACCACGACGAGTTCGGCCACAGTTGGACGCAGATGACCGACCCCGTCGGCAATGAGTTCTGCATCTCCTGACCGCTCACCCGCATGGCAGGGCATCCCCGGCGAGTCTGGGCGGTGAAGCGGACCACTTCGCGTAACGTTGCGGACGAACAAGTGTTCGTAGGGTGGCCTACGCTTTGATGGCTGCGAGATTGATCCCGACCGCGACTCCAGGAGGACTAGGTGCGAGTGCTCGGGGTCGATCCTGGATTGACGCGCTGCGGCCTCGGGGTGGTCGAAGGAGTGCGGGGTCGACCGTTAAGGATGGTCGCGGTGGGAGTCATCCGGACCCCGGTGACCGACGCCCCAGAGCAGCGACTGCTGACTCTGCAGACCGAAATTGAACAGTGGCTCTTCGACTACCGACCCGACGCGGTGGCGGTCGAGCGTGTCTTCGCCAAAGCCAACATCAAGGGGATCATGGGCACCGCTCAGGCATCTGCCGTGCCTATGCTCGCTGCAGCCCGTCTGGGTTTGCCGCTCGCGCTGCATACACCCACCGAGGTCAAAGCTGCCGTCAGTGGCAACGGCCGAGCGGACAAAGCCCAGGTCACGCACATGATCACCCGCATCCTGCAGTTGGAGGTGGCACCTCGCCCGGCCGACGCGGCCGACGCGCTGGCGCTGGCGATTTGCCACCTGTGGCGCGACGGCGGCCAGTGCGAGCTGGATAAGGCCGCCCGCAACGACAGACTCAAACGCGCCGAGGAAGTGGCCGCGCAAGCCGGGCCCAACCGACTTGCGCTACTGCACGCTCAAGCCGCGGCCAACAAATCAGCTGCATCCACCTCTTGGGCGGTGCACGCGAATCTAAGCCGTGGCGTTCGCGCAGCGACGCCCAAGCGGGCTTCCGCACCAGGATCGCCCGCAGCTCAGGGCACCAATGGAGGCCATTCATGATCGCTTCGGTCCGCGGAACGGTGTCAAGTGTTGGCCTGGACCATCTCATCGTCGAGGTCGGGGGTGTGGGGCTTTTGGTCCACACCACCCCGGCAACCGCCGCAGGGTTCTCGCGCGGGAGCGAGGCCCATCTGCATACCTCGATGGTGGTGCGAGAGGAGTCGCTCACGCTGTACGGGTTTGCTCACGTCGATGGACAGGCGATTTTTGAGCAGGTGCAGACCGTCGCTGGGGTGGGGCCGCGGCTTGCGCTGGCGATGCTGGCTGTGCACGAGCCCGATGACGTGCGGCGCGCAATCACCGGCGGCGACCTAGTGGCCCTGACCAAGGTGCCCGGGATCGGAAAGAAGGGCGCCGAGCGGATCGTCTTGGAACTCCGCGACAAGGTCGCCCCACCTGCGGGGGCCCTCAGCGCTCCCGCAGCGGCTGTGTCGTCGGCATCGAGTCGGCACCCGCATCCGCAGGCGGCCCATGTCGTGCAGGCCCTCGAAGGTTTGGGCTGGAGCAGCAGGCAAGCCGATGAGGCAGTGCGGGCGGTGGAGGCCCGAAACGCAGCATCCGATGACCCGTCCGCCGCTATGGATGTTGCGGCGTTGCTGCGATCAGCATTGCAGGATCTAGGCCGATGACGAACACCACCCCCGAGGCCGTCGGCGACTCCGCCTGGCAGAGCGAAACCCACGAGGAGGCGCTGCAACGCATCGTGGGCGCCGATGCCGCCGACGAAGAGCGGCACGTCGAGTCCGCTTTACGCCCGCGGCGACTTGCCGATTTTCCTGGGCAAGGCCGGGTCCGCGACCAGCTCGGTTTGTTGCTCGAAGCGGCCCGTCGCAGGTCTGCGCCACCCGACCACGTGTTGCTCTCCGGCCCGCCCGGATTAGGCAAGACGACGCTGGCCATGATCGTCGCGGCAGAGTTGGAGCAGCCGATCCGCATTACGAGCGGGCCTGCCATCCAGCACGCAGGAGATCTTGCGGCAATTTTGTCGTCACTGGCCGAGGGCGAGGTGCTCTTTCTCGACGAAATCCACCGAATGGCACGACCCGCCGAAGAAATGCTCTATCTGGCAATGGAGGATTTCCGAGTCGATGTCATTGTCGGTAAAGGCCCAGGTGCCACGGCAATTCCTTTGGAACTTCCGCCCTTTACCGTGGTCGGAGCCACCACCCGAGCCGGACTATTGCCCGCTCCGTTACGCGATCGTTTCGGATTCACCGGGCACCTCGACTTTTACGCGACCGAAGATTTGGTCACCATTTTGACGCGAAACGCCCAACTCTTGGAGATCGACGCCGACGAGGCGGGGATCTACCAGATTGCGTCGCGCTCGCGAGGCACACCGCGGATCGCCAACCGACTGCTGCGACGTGTGCGCGACTGGGCGCAGGTGCACGGTCGCCACATCGTCGACCTCGAAGCGGCCGACGCTGCGCTGGCCCTGTTCGACGTTGACGAGCTGGGCCTCGACCGCTTGGACCGCGCTGTCTTGGAGGCATTGTGTCGACGATTCGGTGGGGGGCCAGTGGGTTTGAGCACGCTCGCGGTCTCTGTAGGGGAGGAAGCAGACACGGTCGAGACCGTCGCCGAGCCATTCTTGGTACGTGAAGGCTTCATAGTGCGCACCCCGCGAGGGCGGGCCGCATCAGCGGCGGCATGGGCGCACCTGGGGCTTACCCCGCCCGAAAACGCGTCGATAGCAAGCCAGCAGCCGCTACCTTTTCGCCCGGATGGTGGACGCCTAGGGGGATAGGGGTGCAGCGCTATGGCGTGGAGTCTTTGGTCGCTCTGGCCCCCTCACCTAGACTGCTCCGGGCGCGTGTCTGCATGCGCTGCCTCTGCCGATCATTATTGACACATCGTTGAAGGACGTTCATGCCCGCTTTTTTTTCTGCTGCGAGCGGTGGCCAGGGGGGTCAGTTCGGGTTGCTGATTCTCTTTTTGCCGCTGGCGCTGCTGGCCTATCTGATGTTTACCCAACGACGCCGGGCCAAGCGTGAGGCTACGGCTCAACAGGGGCTCCAGATTGGCGACGCCGTGGCAACGCGAGCGGGCATTTTTGGAGAGGTCGAGGGTCTTGACGGCCCCAGCGTGCGTGTCCTCGTGGCACCAGGGGTGGTGCTGACCTTTGACCGTCGTGCGGTGATTCCTGCGGCCGCTCCGACGACCCGCTCGTCCAGCGACACAGGTGACGGTTCCGACTCTGACGGTGCTGATGGCCCGAGCGGGGAGAGCAACTAATGGCAGGCAAACCACGCAATCGCCAAGCCGTCCGGACGCTGTGGTCGTTGATCGTCATCGTGGTGTTGATGTGCGCGGGACTGACCGCCGCTGCGACGCTCGCGACGCCAAAGGCGCAGATCACTCCGCTGCTGGGGCTCGACCTCGCAGGCGGTCGACAGATTGTCATTGAGCCCGTGGTCGAGGGGACCGCTGAGGCCGACGAGGGTCAGGTGCAGCAGGCCATCGACATTATCCGTCGACGCATTGACGGCTCGGGCACCTCTGAGGCTGAGGTCTCTCGCCTCGGCGGCGACAACATTGCGGTGGCGATTCCTGGCAATCCCACTCCAGAGCAGTTGGAATCCCTCAGTCGATCATCACAGTTGCAGTTTCGGCCCGTCCTAGTTGCTCAGCCGTCAACCCTGGGTGTCGACCCGTCCGCACCGGCCCCGGTTTTGCCGCTGCCCGACAACTTCACGCCCCCCGACGACGGCACCGACCCCGGCGCGGACCCAACACTTCCGGACAATGAATCCGTCCCGAGTGTGGACGAGTCGCTGCCCGACGACGCTGAGGTCACCAACGGCCCGTTTCCCGATGGCCTGCGCGCCCAAGACGATGCCGAGACAACCAGCACCACGGACGACGCTGAGACGACGGTCGACCCGCTGGCACCTCTACCCGAGGCGGACCCTTCAGCTGATCCGAGCTCCCTTGCGCAAATTACCCCCGAGTTGCAGCAGCAATTCACGGACCTGGACTGCACGACGGACCTCGAGGGTGATCGCGTGGCCGCAGCGCCGCAGGACCAAGCGGTCGTGGTGTGCGCCTCGGACGCTACAGAGAAGTACATTTTGGGACCGGTTGAATTAACGGGTGGCGAGGTCGATGATGCCCGGTCCGGGTACCGAAGCTCGGGTCAGGGCACGCCGACCGGCGAGGTCGAGGTCTCGCTAGACTTGGACGACGAGGGTGGACGCACCTTCGCCCAAGTCACTTCGCGACTCTTTCAGTACCCGAACGGCGATGCACAGAACCGTTTCGCGATCGTTTTGGACGGCAGCGCTATCAGCGCGCCAGGCATTAACGGGGTCATCAGCGACGGCCTAGCGAGCATTACCGGGAACTTCACGCTGGAAACCGCCGAATTGCTAGCGAACCAAATCAAATTTGGCGCGCTGCCTATCTCGTTTGCGGTGCAAACCAGCGAGCAGATTAGCCCGACCTTGGGTGGGGAGCAACTGCAACTTGGCATCTGGGCCGGAGTCGTCGGCCTGCTGCTCGTCTTCGTCTATTCGCTCGTTCAGTACCGTGCCTTGGGGCTAGTGACCATTGGGTCGCTGGTTGTGGCCGGAATCTTGGCCTACCTATCGGTCACGCTCTTGGGTTGGGCCTCGAACTTCCGTCTGACCATGGCCGGAGTCACCGGCCTCATCGTCGCCATCGGTATTACCGCTGACTCCTTCATCGTCTACTTCGAGCGCGTGCGCGACGAAGTGCGGGCTGGCCGACCGCTTCGGTATGCCGTCGACACCGGGTGGGCTCGCGCTCGCCGGACGATCTTGGTCTCGGATGCGGTCAACCTCATCGCCGCCGGCGTGTTGTTCTGGCTGTCTGAATCGAGCGTCAAAGCCTTCGCGTTCACCCTCGGCCTGGTAACCATCATCGACTTGATCGTGATCTTCATGTTCACCCATCCGGTGCTCAGCATTCTTGCCAATACAAAGTTCTTTGGTGAGGGGCACAAGTGGTCGGGCATGGACCCAGAGCGTCTTGGTGCCAAACGTTCCACCTACCTGGGGCGGGGACAGTTGAACTTGCCGCCGGTGAAGGTCAAACCCTCGCGCGCGGAGATTGAAGGAGGAACGGTCTAATGGCTAGTTTTGCTGCCCTAGGCAACGACTTGTACACCGGCAAGCGCTCGTTCGACATCGTCGGTCGGCGCAAGACGTGGTATTCGATTTCTGCGGTTTTGATCGTGCTTTCCCTTATTGGGCTTTTCGGTCGCGGTATCAACTTCGGCATCGAGTTCCGTGGAGGCTCAGAGTTCCGGGTGAGCGATGTGACTAACACCCAGGACTACGAAACCACTGCGGCCGATGCGGTTGCGTTGGCGGCACCGGACTCGGAGGCATCCGTCACGCTGATCGGCTCCACAACGGTGCGTGTCCAGACGTCGCAACTGGAGGCCGGGCCGAGCGAGCAGGTTCGCGCCGACTTGGCCGATGCCTTTGGGGTCGATCTCGACGAGAAGGTCACGAGTTCCTTCGTCGGCCCCTCCTGGGGAGCAACCGTCACCACCAAGGCTATCCAGGCCCTCGTGGTCTTCTTGATTTTGGTGTCGCTGGTCTTAGCGCTCTATTTCCGTACGTGGAAAATGGCGGCAGCGGCTCT
>JBBSVB010000159.1:0-6059 GCA_038233875.1 Actinomycetales bacterium
GGTGGGTTAGCCTTCGAACAGGCTCCACGGTCGGGGCCAACCAACCCATCCGCGGAAGAGGAACAGCCATCGCCACCGACTATTCGGCCCGTCACCTGCAGGTGCTGGAGGGGCTGGAGGCCGTCCGGAAACGCCCCGGTATGTATGTGGGGTCGACGGACTCTCGTGGCCTGATGCACTGTCTGTGGGAGATCATTGACAACTCGGTCGACGAGGCGTTGGGTGGGCATGCTTCGCACATCGACATCGCTCTCTTGGCTGACGGAAGCGTGCAGGTGGGGGACAACGGCCGGGGGATCCCAGTGGATATCGAGCCCCGCACGGGTCTGTCCGGGGTGGAGGTGGTGTTCACCAAGTTGCACGCGGGGGGCAAATTCGGCGGCGGCTCCTACACCGCCTCGGGGGGGCTGCATGGGGTGGGTGCGTCGGTCGTCAATGCGCTGTCGGCCCGCCTCGATGTCGAAGTGGACCGTGCCGGAAAGACCTACGCCATGAGTTTCCGCCGGGGAGAGCCAGGCACCTTCGCCGACCAAGGCGAAAAGTCTCCGGACGCGCCATTCACGCCTTTTGAGAAGAGATCGGAATTGCTGGTGGTAGGCAAAGCCAAGCGAGGCGTCAGCGGGACGCGGGTCCGCTACTGGGCAGACCCTCAGATCTTCATTAAGAATGCGCAGTTTGTCGACGAAGAATTGACTCAGCGCGCGCGTCAAACATCGTTCCTGGTGCCAGGGTTGGAGTTGCGCGTCGCAGACCGACGTACTGTCCGGTCGCCGGGTGAGCCTGCTGGCGCGGAAGACGTAGTGCACACCTTCGTCCACCACGGGGGCATTGGCGAGTTTGTGGACTTCCTTGCGCCCGATCCCGGCGTGACCGACTGTTGGCGCCTTCAGGGATCCTCGACCTTCACCGAGACCGTGCCGGTTTTGGACGGCGCTGGCCATATGACATCGACAGCAGTAGATCGGGATTGCGAAGTGGACATCGCCGTCCGGTGGGGCACCGGCTACGACACGACCTCGCGCAGTTACGTCAACATCATCGCGACCCCCAAGGGAGGCACCCACCTCGCCGGTTTTGAGCAGGCACTGCTGAAGGTGTTTCGCAAGCAGATCGAGACTAACGCTCGACGGTTGAAGGTCGGCAACGACAAGATTGACAAGGATGACGTCCTGGCCGGGCTCACCGCGGTGGTCACTGTGCGATTGGCCGAGCCGCAGTTCGAAGGCCAGACCAAGGAGGTGCTCGGCACGCCCGCCGTGCGTCAGATCGTGTCCAAAGTAGTCGAGAGCGAGTTGAGCGCTCGCCTGACCTCTTCGGTCAAGAGTGACAAAGCGCAGTCGTCGCTATTGCTCGACAAAGTGGTGGCCGAGATGAAGTCGCGGATCTCGGCGCGACAGCACAAAGAGACGCAGCGCCGCAAGAACGCGTTGGAGTCCTCGACCTTGCCGGCAAAGCTGGCTGACTGCCGCACCAGTGAGACGGAGCGCTCCGAGCTCTTCATCGTTGAGGGCGACAGCGCCCTCGGGACGGCGAAGTTGGCCCGGTCCAGCGACTACCAGGCTCTGTTGCCCATTCGAGGCAAAATCCTCAATGTGCAGAAAGCCTCGGTCTCCGACATGCTTCACAACGCCGAGTGCGCCTCGATCATCCAAGTGATCGGCGCTGGATCAGGGCGCTCCTTCGACGTGGACCTGGTGCGGTACGGCAAGGTCATCATCATGACCGACGCCGATGTCGACGGGGCACACATTCGCACCTTGCTGCTGACGTTGTTCTTCCGATACATGCGACCGATGGTCGAAGCTGGGCTGGTGTATGCCGCAATGCCTCCGTTGCATCGCCTCGAGGTCAGCGGCTCGGGACGCAACAAACGCGAACTCATCTATACCTACACCGAGGCTGAGATGCGCTCAACGATGACCAACTTGACCCGGCGTGGGCGCACCGTGAAGCAACCGATGCAGCGGTATAAGGGCCTAGGTGAGATGGATGCCGACCAACTGGCAGAGACCACTATGGACCCCAGGCAACGCACCTTGCGCCGCGTCACGATGGCCGACGCTGAGGCAGCCGAGCGCACTTTCGAATTGCTGATGGGCTCGCTGGTTGCGCCGCGCAAAGACTTCATCGTGGAGTCTGCGCACCAACTGGATCGTGACCGGATCGACGCCTAGCCAAGTTCTGCTAATATCGGAGGCTGTCCGATGCTTTAGTCGGACATACCCAAAAGTCACCCGGGCAACCGCTCGCAGTGGCACGCATGTCCGCTAACCCGGGCAATCAGGGGTAGGTCTTCATCCGCTTAGCAGCGTTGAGTCGCACCCACCTCAACAACACGAAGCGAGAAAGCCACGATGGCACTCAAGCCCTCGCGCTCCGGCGCGCCCGCAGATAAGAGCAAGTCCCGCCACAGCACCTCACAAAAGAAGGCTGCGCGCGTCGCGCGCGAGCAGTCTGAGCGCTCTGCCCGACGTGCATCCGAAGGCAAGAAGGACGACAACGCCCCCGCACGGCCGGCTAAGGCCGCTCGGTGGAGCGATGAGACGAAGCAAGCCCGCGACAGCCGTGATGGCCCCGGTGGATCCAAGGGTGGCTCCCAAGGGCGGCGCGAATGGGGCGGCCGAGACGAAACAAGCGATCGTCGTTCGCAGGGCCGGCGTGAATGGTCGCCCCGTGATGATTCGGGTGATCGTCGTTCGCAGGGCCGGCGTGAATGGTCGCCCCGTGATGACTCCGGTGACCGCCGCTCGAGTAGTCAGGGAACGTGGCAGGAGGTGCATGAGCGCGCACAGGCAAAGTCATCCGCGCCTCGGCGCCCCGACTCGCGTGAGCACAGCATGCGCAACCACCGCGAGGAGTACTCCGGTCGCCCGGATCGCCACGAAGGCCGCGCCGGAGAGCGCCGTCCCAGTGACCGCGACCGCGCAACCCGCGAGAACAACCGCGTCGAGCGGTCCAGCAGCTATCAGGACGCCGGATCCACTCGCCGCGAAGCCACGACATCAAGCCAGCACGAAACGTCAGCGCCCCGCGCTGCGGTCTCGACGCCCGTGACCCGCGCGGCCCCGGCGGCTGCCGAAGTGACATCCGACAACGGCTTCGCCGCTTTGGGTCTGCACGCAGACCTCGTCGCAGCTCTCGCCCGCATGGGCATCGTCAATCCCTTCCCGATTCAGACCGCCACCATTCCAGATGCCTTGGCTGGTCGCGACCTTTTGGGCCGTGGTCAAACGGGCTCGGGTAAGACGATGGCCTTTGGATTGCCGATGTTGCACCGGCTCGCCGAGTTAGAGCGCGCCCGTCCGCACCGCCCGCACGCGATCATCTTGACCCCGACGCGCGAGTTGGCGATGCAGATCGTTGAGGCGCTGCGTCCGCTGATGTCGTCGTTGCGCCTGCGTCACCAGCTCATCGCTGGGGGCATGTCGTACACGCCGCAACTGCGCTCGCTAGACGAGGGCGTTGACGTGCTCGTCGCCACTCCGGGTCGTCTCTCGGACTTGATCGAACGCGGGGCGGCCAAGCTGTCCGACGTGCAGATCACGGTGCTAGATGAGGCAGACCACATGGCCGAGATGGGCTTTGTCGAGGCCATCAGCGAGATCCTCGATCTCACGCCCGATGGGGGTCAGCGTCTGCTGTTCTCCGCTACCTTGGACCATGGTGTGGACAAGGTAGCCAAGAAGTACCTCGTCGACCCAATCACGCACTCCACCAGCGACGCGCGAGCCAGCGTCTCGACGATGGATCATCACCTTTTCCTCGTGCACCCGCACGACAAAAAGGACGTCACCGCAGCGATCGCAAACCGTAGCGGCCGCACCATCGTCTTCGTGCGCACCAAGTTGGGCGCCGACCGTATTGCACTGCAGTTGCGTGAGTCCGGTGTCTTCGCGGCCGCGCTGCACGGTGGGCTCAATCAAGCCCAGCGCACCCGCGTGCTCGAAGGCTTCAAATCCGGTGAGTTGCCGGTGTTGGTCGCCACCGACGTTGCAGCGCGCGGTATCCACGTAGACGATGTCTCGCTGGTGCTGCAGGCTGACCCGCCCGCTGATCACAAGGACTATTTGCACCGCTCGGGCCGCACGGCCCGCGCGGGCGAGGACGGTGCAGTAGTGACGCTGGCCCTGCCGCACCAACGTAAGCAGGTCACTCGGCTGCTGGACTCCGCCGGAGTCCAGACGAACGCCGTGATGGTGAAGCCCGAAGACGAAGCAGTGATTAAAACCGCAGGCGGCAGTATGCCGACAGGGGAGTCCATCCCTCAATCGCGCCTCGATGCCGTTTTGCGTCCGCCCCGTCGTGGCGGTCGACCGCCGCAGCGTGGTGGAGGGCGAGGTCCCCGCAATGACGGTCCCCGCGGAGGTGGCCCTCGTCGTGATGGCGGTGGCGGGTTCTCCCGTGGAGGCCGCGGAGACGGTGGCCGTGGCGGATCATCCAAGGGCAGGGACTGGCAGCGCTGATATGCCTGCAAACCCTTGTCGATGTGTTGGGGTCTCAACATCCAGCCACCAGATGGAGGGCTGAGTAACTACCGATCAGCCGGTGTGGTCAGCAGGGGGGGTGCCTCAACGAAAGCGCCACGTGCGGGGCTCGTCGTCCGTCGAGTGATCAACTCAGTCGGCACCGTCAACACGTTGTCGACCATGTCGGCGGGAAGGTCGGGGCCGGGCTCTTCGGTGGGGCTGAGCAGGATGTGCAGCAAGGTGTCTGCGGCGGCTCGGCCTTGAGCGATGACGTCCTGCCTGACGGTCGTCAATTTGAGGACGTCGGACAGGACATAGTTGTCCACGCCCACGATGGAGAGGTCTTGGGGGACCCGGTAGTCGGACTGCGCGGCGATAGCCATCACCCCGATAGCGATTTCGTCGCTGGCCGCGACAATTGCGGTAGGCGCGTCGTTGCGCAAGAAGAGTGCCGTGGACTGCTTCGCGGCGCCTTGGGCCGTCCAGTCGCAGGTGATGACCCACTCGCTGTTGAGCACGAGACCGTGCTCGCGCATGGCGTCGCGGAAGCCGGTCAACCGGCCCCACGGCACCAATCGATGCTCGGCGTTGGCGGGGACGGCACCCACGTAGCCAATCTTGGTGTGGCCTAACCCGGCCAAGTGCTCAACGGCTTGGCGGGCAGCGCCGGCATCGTCGATATGGATCAGCGGATGTCCCGGCACGGGATTGCCGATGGCGACGACAGGCAACGTGAGCTTCTCGATGAGGGCAAGCTCCCCGGGCCGCAGCGGGACGTTAAGCGTGATCAATCCGTCGACGCGCTTGCTCAGCATCTGGGACGTCAACGCCCGACGCTCGAGGTGCGAATCAGCCTCGAGGTCGATCAGAAGAACGTGGTAGCCATACTCGCGCAGCGTCTTCTCGATAGCGCTCACGGCGGTGGCGAAGAACCAGCGGGTCAAGAAGGGGGTCACAATCCCGATCACCCGGGTGCGCCCGGAGGCAAGCGAAGCAGCGGTAGGCGAGGCAACGTAGTCCAGGTCGTCAGCCGCGCGGAGGACGCGTGCGCGGGTTGCCGCATTGACCGTGCTGACGCCCCGAAGAGCGCGGGAGACTGTGGCCACTGAGACCCCAGCCGCCCGCGCTACATCGGAAATTGTGCTCATGTGTTTCTGGTCAGCCCTTGACGCCACCGGCCAGCAGGCCGCGGACGAAGAAGCGCTGAAGGCTGATGAAGACAATCAGAGGCACAGCCATAGCAATGAAAGCCCCTGCCGACAGCAGTTGCCATTCGGCTCCACGACTACCGGCGAGGTTCTGGATCTGCAGTGTCAGCGGCTGAAGCTCGGTCGACGAGAAGACCAAGGCGACCAGCAGGTCGTTCCACACCCAGAGGAACTGGAAGATGGAGAACGACGCAATGGCCGGAACCAGGAGCGGCAGCAAGACCTGAAAGAAGATCTTGACGTGCCCGGCACCGTCGACGCGAGCGGCTTCAATCAAGGAGCGAGGGATGTCCATCATGAAGTTATGTAGCAAGAAAATCGCCAACGGCAAAGCGAAAATCGAGTGCGACAACCACAAGACCCAGAGCGACCCCGCAATGCCGAA
>JBBSVB010000160.1:0-6031 GCA_038233875.1 Actinomycetales bacterium
CGCGAGCGCGTCTTTGAACTCCATGATGGCCGACACCTCCCCTGCGGCGTCGCGCACGATGCGACCGTATGAGGCCGGGTCGGGCAGCTCGGCCGTCATCACGGTGACCGCAGAGTTGGTCTCTTCGTGTTGCTTGGTCAGCGCGCTCAGCGTCTCGCCTGTCAGCAACGGCACATCGCCCATGGTGACCACGACGGTGCCCGACAGGTCTGCGGGGAGAGCGTCGAGGCCGCACTCACAGGCTCGACCGGTGCCTTTGACCTCGTCCTGGTCGGCGATCACTGCCTGCGGGTCGAGCTCGGCTACGTGCCCAGCGACGAGATCGCGCTGGTGCCGCACCACGACACTCAAGTGCGCCGCGTTGACCTGACGGGCGGCATACACCGCGTGACCCAAGAGCGTGCGCCCACCGATGGTGTGCAACACCTTCGGGGTCGCAGATTTCATGCGGGTGCCTTCGCCCGCGGCAAGAATGATGACGGCGGCCGGTTGACTAGTCACGATGATTGACCCTACCGCCCGTTTCAGACCCCCTCGGCTCCCCGGGTAGGAATCGAACCTACGTCGCTTGTCCTGATTCAAAGTCAGGCGGGCCCTACCAGCAGACCAACCGGGGAACGTCCCGGCAACCCGGGAAGCGTGACAACTCTAGGCCAGCGCGCGACGATGGCACAGCCGAGGGCTCGCAGAGTTGGCATGATGGCAGGTGTGAGCTCCTCTTCGAACAAAATCAGCACGTCGTCTCGGCACCGGATGACCGGCGCCCAGCGGCGTGAGCAACTGATCTCGATCGGGCGACGGTTGTTTGCGGAGAAGGGTTTTGAGGGCACCACGGTGGAGGAGATTGCGGCCTCAGCTGAGGTGTCGAAGCCGGTGATCTATGAGCACTTCGGCGGCAAAGAGGGCTTGTATGCCGTGGTGGTGGACCGCGAGCTGCAAAAGTTGCTGTCGGCGATCACCGAGGCTCTGAGCGCTAAGCTGCACTCTCGGGCGCTGTTGGAGCGGGCGGCTTTGGCGCTGCTGGACTACATCGAGTCCTCCACCGATGGCTTCCGAATCTTGGTGCGTGACTCTCCTCCGGGGCAGTCCACGGGATCCTTTGCTTCGCTGATTAGTGATGTGGCTTCGCAGGTCGAGCACATTTTGGCGGCGGAGTTTAAGAGGCGCGGGCTGGATCCGAAGACCGCGCCGCTGTATGCGCAGATGCTGGTCGGCATGGTAGCGATCCCGGGTGGCTGGTGGCTCGATTCTCGGCGCTTCAAAAAGCAAGATGTGGCTGCTCACCTGGTGAACTTGGCCTGGAACGGGCTCGCCGGTCTCGAAACCCAACCGTCGCTGCGCACCAAACCCACGCACTCCGACTAGCAAGCCCCGCCCCCAGCTCGCCCCCATACCCACCTGCCCACCCTGCGTAGTCCACGATTGTGCCGAGTGTCTGGCAGCGTGCCGAGTTGTATCTCGGCACGCGCCAAGAAAGTCGGCACACGAGCTTATCCACAGGCGCCGGTTCCCCGACGCGATCGTTGACATTCTGAGTGGATGGTCCTTACACCTACAAGCCTGGTCGCCAATGAAGTGAGGGTGTTCACTCGCGCCGAGGCCATCGTGGCCGGGCACAGCGACCATCAATTGCGCAGATGGGTTAGTGACGGCTCGGTTCGGCGGGTGAGCCGAGGCGCATTCGCCGTCGGCCCCGCCCCCGAGTATGCCGAGGGGAGACTCATTGAACGCGCCAAGGCATTCGCGCTCCCGCATGGCGACCGAGTGGCGCTCAGCCACCACGTTGCCTTGGTTCTCCACGGCATCGCTACCTATGCGGTCCCACTTCACATCGTTTATGCGGTGAGGATCAGTGGTGGCGCACAGCTTGGCGCTGGCGTCCATCTCGAACGACCTCGCACAGCGCCGCCGACGGTGCTGGTCGACGGCGTCAACGTGGTGCGAGCTGAGGTTGCCGTCGTGCAGGTCGCTCGCACCTTCGGTCACGTGGCGGGCTGCGTGGCCGCGGACTCGGCCCTCAGTTTTCAGACGCTCGATAGAGCAGATCTTCGGCGCGAGGCTGAACGGGTGGGGGCTGCGCCGGGCATAGCTGTGGCGCGCGCCATCGTTGACCTCTGCCGAGACGGGTCTCAATCCCCCGGTGAGACACGCTTGCGACTGGCCGTTGAGCGGATGGGATACCGCACGGAGACCCAATGTCCGATTGCTATGCCTGGGCGAAGCCCCTTTGCCTTCGCAGATCTGCGCATCGTCGGAACTAGGGGCCTCCTGGAGTTTGACGGTGCCGTCAAGTACGAGGGGGCGAACGGACGGCAGGCGCTCGTTAACGAGAAGGCCAGGGAGGATCGAATCCGTGGTCTGGGTTGGCACCTTGAGCGCGTGGTGTGGCGGGACTTGGACGATCTCCCTGCGCTGGGCCGCCGCATCGACCACCTCGTTCAGCGGTCACGTTAAGCGTCTCTTCGTGTGCCGAGTTTCTTGTCCCGTGCCGAGTTGCAAGTCGACACAAAAACAGGAACTCGGCACGCAGCGCCCATGGGTGTGGTGGGGCGAAAGTTGGCGGGGGCTAGTCGGCGAGTTCGGCGGCCTCGAGCCACGCGAGCTCTAGGGTTTCCTTCTCGGTATGCAGATCGCTCAGCTCGGCGCTCAGCCGCACCATCGCGCTGGCGTCGGTGGCGGCGGCGACCATCTTGTCGTGCAACACACCCTCACGGCGGGTCAACGTGGCGAGTTGCCGCTCGATGCGCTCCACGGCCTTGCGGGCCTCCCGGGTCGCGGCTGCCGAAGCAGGCGCCGCAGAGACAGCCGGTTTCGAGGGTGCCTTCGATCCAGAAGAGCCACGCGCAGATGCACCGTAGACAGCCGCGCGGGCAGTACCGCCGATGGTCATCGCCTTGCGGAGCTTCAAATACTGCTCGACGCCACCGGGCAGGTCACGCAGGGACCCATCGCCCAGCATGGCCATGTGCCGATCGGTCATGCGCTCCAGAAGGTAGCGGTCGTGCGAAATCACCAGCAGCGTCCCGGCCCACCCGTCGAGCACATCCTCCATCGAGGTCAATGTCTCAATGTCGAGGTCGTTGGTCGGCTCGTCAAGCATCAGCACGTTCGGCTCATCCATCAGCAGCCGCACGAACTGCAGCCGGCGCCGCTCCCCACCGGAGAGGTCCGAAACCCTGGACTGCTGCCGCCCTCCGGTGAAGCCCAACCGGGTCGCGAGTTGCGACGCAGACACCTCTTTGCCACCAATGGTGGTGAACGAGCGCACCGAGGTGATGGCAGCGATCACGGTCATCCCGGCTACCTGCTGCAATTCATTCAAGTCCTGCGACAGGCAAGCAATCTGCACGGTCTTTCCGGTCTTAAGTTTGCCGGACTCCACGGAAATCAAGGAACGCAGCACCGAGAACAGCGTGGACTTCCCGGCACCGTTGACGCCAACGACGCCGTACCGATCACCTGGTCCGATCCGCCAGGTCACGTCGTCCAAGATCAGCCGGTCGCCCAACATCAGCGAGGCGTTGATGAGGTCAAACACATCCTTGCCGAGGCGCGTAGTGGCAAAGCGCACCAATTCGACCTCATTGCGGGCAGGCGGCTCAGCAGCGATCAGGTCTTCGGCGGCGTCGATCCGGAACTTGGGCTTGCTGGTCCGGGCGGGCGGCCCGCGGCGCAGCCAAGCCAACTCTTTGCGGACCAGCTGGACCCGGCGCTCCTCAGTCACGGCAGCCACGCGGTCGCGTATGGCACGGGCCAGGACGTATGCCGCATACCCCCCGTCATAGGTGTGCACCTCCGCGTTGGACACCTCCCACGTGCGGGTGGAAATCTCGTCGAGGAACCACCGGTCGTGCGTGACCACCAGCAGCGCCTTGTCACCGCCACCAGTGCGGGGCCGGCGATCCGCGAGGTATGTCGCCAGCCAGGCAACCCCCTCAACGTCCAGGTGGTTGGTGGGCTCGTCGAGCAACAACAGATCAGGGTCGGCGATCAGCACACGAGCCAACGACAAGCGACGTTTTTCGCCACCGGACATCGCTTCGACCGGGTTGTTCCAGCCACCGAAATCGGTCGCGTCGAGGTCGCCCAGCAGACCGGTGATGATCTCGCGAACCCGCGAATCCCCCGCCCATTCGTGCTCAGCCAAGCCGTTCAACACCACGTCCGAGACCACAGCACCCTCGGGCATCTCGTCACTTTGAATCAGCATGCCGACGCTCACACCGTTGCTGCGCACAACGCGACCTGAGTCGGGAGCCTGCATACCGGCGAAGACCCGCAGCAGCGTGGACTTGCCGCCACCGTTGCGACCAACCACCCCGATCCGCTCCCCCGGGGAGATGCCGAGCGAGACGGCGTTCAGCAGTTCTTGGATCCCCAACAGGAGGCTGGCGCGATCCAGTGCGACCAGCGGAGCCATCTAGTGGCTGCCCAAACGTGATCCGCGTCCCCGGGAATCGATCACATGAGCACCCGGCACGGGCCCGGTGACGCGGATAATATCTCCGCCGGGGCCGCGCGCGGCAAGACCCATCGATAAATCCAGAGCCCCCGCCTGAGAGCCCACCAGGAAGGCCACTGTCGGACCGGACCCCGACACCAAGGCACCCAAAGCACCCAGCTCACGCCCGGCATCGAGGACATCTTGCAGCGCGGGCTGCAGCGACAACGAGGCTGGTGTGAGGTTGTTGTGCAGCGCCGGTCCCATGGCCACCGGGTCCATGGTGCGTAGGGCAGCAACCAACTCGGGCGACAACTCTGGGGCCGGTGGCTCGACCTGTTCATGCAACCGGTCGAACTCGGCATACACCGCGGGGGTGGACAGTCCTTCGCCTTCACTCAGCCACAGCACCCAGTGGGCTTCACCTTGGGCCAGCACCGGCGTGATGTCGTCTCCACGGCCAGTGCCCACTGCGGTGCCACCGTGCAGCAGGAACGGCACGTCGGCCCCCAACTCACCCGCTACCACTTCGAGGTCTTCGCGCGCCGCCTCCAAACCCCACAGATGAGCACAGGCGACCAGCGTCGCGGCCGCATCGGCTGATCCTCCGGCCATCCCAGCAGCCACCGGTATCTGCTTCTCGATGGTTATCGACACGGGGGCGATCAACGACGTGGCGTCGGCGTCGAGGATCTTCAAGGCTCGCTGAGCCAGTGCCTGCGCGGCCTGCAGTGCAATGTTGGATCCATCCACCGGAACGCTGTCGCTTTGGGGACCGCTGACGCTCACCGACCACGCCTTGGCCGGCTCGACGTGGACGATGTCGTAGAGGCTGACCGCTTGGAACACGGTGACCAATTCGTGATAGCCGTCTTCGCGGCGCGGACCCACCGAAAGCTGCAGATTGATCTTGCCCGGCACTTGGACGCTGACGCGTTGACGACCGGTGACCTCACTCATGGCGACCACCCTAGGTGAGGTGGCCCGTGGCACGGCATACCCCGGTAGTCAATGACGTCGAGACCGTCTTTGCCCGAGACGGTGTACGACACTTTGACCCCCGCAAACTCACTGTCGGAACTGGTGGCCTCGGGGGCAGGCGCGACAAGAGAGTCCAGAGGTTCGGTCTCGACGTTGTCCAGGTCTTCGTAGTCCTCGATGAGTCGGTCATAAACTTTTCGGTGCCGTCGGCGTCCGTACCGTCGAATCCGGGTTCAATAAAGACGCCCTGGTATGTGTCGAAGAGACCATCGTCGGCACACCCCGCGAGCCTTGTGGCTCCAGACTTCATACGGTGGCCTCTCGTGACACGGCGGCGATCGCCGCAAAGTCGGCAATGGTGAGTTGCTCGCCGCGAGCACCAGGGTCCACCCCGGCGGCGCGCAGGATCACTTCTGCTTCGGTGCCGCTGCCAGCCCATCCGGACAGGGCCGCCCGCAGGGTCTTTCGGCGCTGCGCGAAGGCCGCGTCGATCACGGCAAACACCTCTTCGCGGCTGGCGGACGTGGGCGGCGCGGGCCGGGCCACCATCGCCACCAACCCGGAGTCCACGTTGGGCGCTGGCCAGAAGACGGTGCGGCCAACGCGACC
>JBBSVB010000161.1:0-5962 GCA_038233875.1 Actinomycetales bacterium
CAATTAGTCCAGAACTTGTCGGAACCGTGTGCTGTCGACGCTCGGGGCCCTGCGGAAAACATAGATGCGCCGCTCTCTGCGGTGATGAAATGTATCCGACGGCGCGGGGTCAATTCACCCACCGGAAAACCGCGCCGTGCGATGACAAAGGACTCGCCTTCATCGAGCCTGCTGAGGATCTCGCTGCCGTGGATGCGCAGCTCGCGATCGGTGATCACTGTGCTCATCGACCCCGACTAGGACGTGTGGACGCGGGGCCCAGGTGTGTCGGTGGGCCGAGAGAGGGTGAGGCATCATCCGCCGACGTCCAAAGGGGTCCACATGCCACAGCCGCGAGTTACCACCGAAATCGATTTCATCGCTGACTACCTCGACGAGCAGTTCACCTCGATCCGGTATGCCGCATACGGACTGAGCGATGAGCAGGCTCGGTCCACGCCCTGCACCAGTAGCCTGTCGATCGGCGGCTTGATCAAGCACGTCCTATGGGTGATGACCGAGAACGCGAACCGCGACGCCAACCCGAGCGGCGAGGTCAGCGCCGAGGAATTCCAAGAGCACGCGGGCGACTTCTTCGGCAGTTTTGCGCTCGCCGAGGGCGATGATTTCGCTGAAATGGTAGCGACTTTCGAACGCGCTCAGGCGTCATTGATCGAGCAGATCAGGATCATGGACCCTGATGCACGGGTCATGGCGCCGCCGGAGCCGTGGGTGGGTCGCCTCGAGCCGACCGCGACGAACGAGCGCTTCCATCTGATGCACCTCATCGAGGAAGTGGCCCGGCACGCTGGCCACGCCGACATCATCCGCGAGCAACTCGACGGCGCAACAGCCATCGAGCTTGCATTCGGCATTGAGGGCGCGGAAGGCAACGATTACGTCACCCCATGGAAGCCGGTAGACGCTTGAG
Organism: Actinomycetales bacterium; assembly: GCA_038233875.1. Lineage (GTDB taxonomy): Bacteria > Actinomycetota > Actinomycetes > Actinomycetales > Dermatophilaceae > Ornithinicoccus. The sequence continues at coordinate 911 of JBBSVB010000161.1, forward strand.
GTTTAGCGGATGCCGCTGCGCGCGATCGCTTGGACGAAGTATCGCTGGAACACCAAGAACAGCAAGACCATCGGGACCACGTTGATCAGCGCAAAGGCCATCGTCGCGCCGTAGTCGGAGCCGAATTGGCCCTGCAGGTAGAGCAGACCGATGGGTAGCGTGAAGAGTTCGTTTTCCTTCAGTGCGATCAGCGGCCACGCGAAGTCGTTCCACGATGACAGCAGACTCATGAAGAACAGCACCGCGATCAGCGGCTTCGATAGCGGCAGCACGATCAGCGTAAAGACCCGGAGGTGACCGGCACCGTCGATGCGCGCAGCCTCGATCAGGTCGCGCGGGATGGCCAGCATGAACTGGCGGGCCAGGAACACCCCAAAGGCCGACGCCGCCGTGGGCAGAATGACCGCCCAGTAGGTGCCGTACAACTCGAGAAAGGTGACCAGTCGAAAGAGCGAGACCATGATGACCTGCACCGGGATCATCAACGTCGACAGAGCCAGCAAGAACAGCAGGTTGGACCCTCGGAACCGCAGATGCGCAAAGGCGTAGCCTGCGAGCAGGCTGAAGACCACGGTGATGGAAGACGTCACCAGCGAGATGGCCACCGAGTTGCCTACCCAGGTGCCCACCGGGAAGGAGTCGAGGACGCGCTCGAAGTTGGCGAAGGTCAACTCACGTGGCCACAAACGCAGGCTGCCGCCCAGCAACTCGGCCCGGGTGGATAGAGCGACGACGACCATCCAGTAGAGCGGGAAGAGCAGCACCCCGCAGATGGCGATGGCCCCGAGGAGCCGCGCGACCAGCCCAGCCCGCGCCCGGTTGCGCTTGCGTGCCCGTCCCCGGTCGGTGTCGCTCATCACGTCGGCAGGTGCCGTTCGTTCGCCGGCTCCCGAAAAGTCAGCCTGACCATGGCCGCTCCGTGAAGCCCCAGTGGGCCGCACCGCTTGGCCAGCTCCCGGCATACTGATGTCAGTCATACCAAGCCCCTCATTGTGTGCCCCTCATTCAGCCAGGTCCCGGCTCTTGTTGATGCGCCATTGCACGAGCGTGAAGACGAGCATGATCAGCAGAAGGATCATGCCGATCGCGGCGGCATACCCCTGATCGCGCACCACGAAGCCGGTGTCGTAGGCGTAAGTGACCAACACCGATGTGGCATATTGCGGGCCACCACCGGTGAGCACGAAGACGATGTCGAACACTTGGAACGAGTAAATGACGTTCATGATCAGCAGGAAGAACGTCGATGGGCCGACCATCGGGATCGTCATATAACGGAATCTCTGCCAGCCGTTGGCGCCGTCGAGCCGCGCTGCCTCGTAGACCTCGGGGCTCACACCCTGCAACCCCGCCAGGTAGATCAGCATGTTGAACCCGACCCGCCACCACAGCGTGACCAAAACCACCGAGGCGAACGCCGCCGTCCCGCCGGACTGCCAGTTAATCGCCGGCAACCCCGCGAAGCGCATCATCTTGTCGAGAATGCCGCTGTTCTCGTCGAAGATCAGCGTCCCGATGAGGGCTGTAGCAATGCCCGAGATGGCCATCGGAACGATCAGAATCGATCGAAAGAGGCCGCGGATGGGCAGCACACTATTGAGCAATACGGCGATGCCCAGGCCCAATAGCATCGAAAGCGGGGTGACCAACACGGTGAACAGCACCGTGTTGAACGCCGATTGCCAAAACAACGAGTCGCTGATCAGCGTCCGGTAGTTTTCTAGGCCACTGAACGTGCCCCCGCCGAAGCCGTCCGTCTTTTGGAAACTCAGGAACAGCGCACCGACCATCGGCAGCAAGACGAAGAGGCCGAGCAGCCCACAGGTGGGCGTCAAGAATCCGTATGCTGCCAGCGTCTCGCCGCGCATCCGGGTGGGCCGACCCTTGAGGGCCTGCTCACTCATGACGAGGTGGCCTCATCGATTCCGGCTTTGAGGCCCTGGATGGTGTCTTCGACGCTCTGCCCGCCGACGAATGCCCGCTCCAACTGATCCTGCAACACCGTGATGATTTCGGACATGTTGGGCGAGGCGACCTGACCGGAATCCGAGGGCTGCACCTGACTGGCCTGGCCGAGGAAGACTGGCGACAACTCGGGGCGCTCGGCGAACTCGATGCCACTCTCGACCAGATCGGCGCGCGTAGGCAGCAACGAGGCACCCTCACAGAACTCGCGCATCTCCTCCTCCTGGGTGACGAACTCCAGGAAGGCAGCCGCCAACTCAGGGTTCTTCGCCCCAGCCGTCGCCACCAACGCGTTTCCGCCGAAGTCGCTACCACCGCGGACATTGACTGGCGCGTAGGTAGCGCCCCACTCGAACTTAAGCGTCGAGGCGGCGTCGGGGAGCAAGAACGCGCCGGCCCACGTCATCGCCGCGGTCTCCGAGTACCAGATGTCGCTCGCGTAGGTCGTGGATTTTACCGAGTCGTTGGCGGGCACATAGTTCTTGGTGAAGAAGCTTTGCGTGAACTGCACTGCTGCCCGACCGGCATCCGAATCGATCGCCGAGGACATCAGGTCTTCGCTCAAGAAGCGTCCGTCGGCCTGGAAGAGCCAACTCAGCCAGCGGGTCACCCCGTTGCCCTGCCAGTTGTAGGCGAACGGATACTTACTCGCCGGGAGCGCCTCGCGCAGCGTCGCGGCAACCTCGTCGAGCTCCTCCCAGGTCCACGCCTCCTCCAGAGTCGTCGGCACCGAGGTGATGCCCGCGCTGTCGAGCATGTCCTTGTTGTAGAGGATGACCGAGGTGTCGGTGTGGTGCGGCACTCCGAACGGGGACTCGTTGTTTTGCACCGCGGCCCACGCTTGCGGGGTGAACCGGTCCTTGAAGCCGTCGGAGAGCAACGGGCCGAGATCCAGCAACTGGTCAGCACCGGCGTAGCTGCCGAAGGTGTAGTAAGGCACCCGGAAGATGTCCGGAGCGGTGTCGGACTGAAGTTGGGCGTCGATATTGGTGAACATCTGCTCGTAGGGGACGGCGTTCAACTTCACCGTGACGCCGTCATTGGCGGCCTCGAAGCCGGAGATGGCCGACTTGAGGCCAGCCAACTCGGCATCGGTGCCCCAGGTGGTGAACGTCAGGGAGTCGCCGCCGGAAGCTTCACTTCCGCTTGACCCTCCGGTGAATCCGCAACCAACTAAGCCTGCGGGGGCGGCGGCGATGGCAGCCAGACCCATGATTTGACGTCTGCTCAGATTCATGTCGGCGTTCCTATCAGCCTCAAGGAGTAAGGAAGCGAGGACGTTAACACGGTAAAAACTGACGCTAACGGGCGGGTGTTAGCATCCGTTTCGTGCTGTCGGAATCGACGAACCCTGATACGAGGCAGCGCATTCTCGACGTGGCAATGGCATTAATTGTCACCGGCGGTCGAGACGCCGTCTCGACGCGTGTGGTCTGTCAGCACGCGCGCATCCAGGCCCCGACGCTCTATCGCCTCTTCGGCGACAAACAAGGATTGCTGGATGCCGTCGCTGAGCAGAACTTCGCGGCATACCTCGCTGAGCACTTTCGGCAGGCCCCGAGCGAGGACGCGGTGGCCGATCTACGACGAGGCTGGGATGTCCTGGTCGGATTCGGCGCGCGACACCCCTACCTCTATTCGCTTGCGTATGGCGACGCCAGCCCTGGCACCACGACTCCCACTGCGCGGGCCGGTCAAGCGGTGATTGCCGACCTGGTCCACCGGGTTGCGGTTAGTGGCCAACTCCGAGTCACCGAGGACCACGCGGGGCGCGTCATCGCCGCCGCCATCTGCGGCGCTACGTTCCAGCTCATCGCCCGGGCGGGCGAGGACAAGGACGCCTGGCACCACAGCATCCGAGACCACACCATCTCCTGGGTGTCGACCGATTCACCACCGCAGGTCGACGACGGGCCAGCGATGGCGGCAGTGCACCTGCGCTCGTTGCTGTCGCAGGTCAGCCGCCTCTCGGACCACGAGAAAGCGCTGCTGGCCGATTGGCTCGACCGCATCGCAAAGCCTGAGCAGTAGGAGCCACGCGCTCGGCTTCCGGAGCCGCGGCGGACGACCTACGGGTTGAGCAGCACGAAGGCCCCAGCCAAGGCCGATAGCGACGTCACAGCGAAGAAGACGAGCACCCACACAGCAGCTGCGACACCGGAGAGCCCGGTCAACTGGGCGGCATCGGAGGTGATGTCCCGACGCCCGGTCCGCAGCGCTCGACGGCGCTGAGCGGACAGTTCAAACACCGATCGCGGGGCCGCCAAGAGCAACGTCCAAACCAGCAGATACGCCAACCCCGACAGCACCACTGACGGCATCGTCCAACTCACCAGACCCACTCCGCCACCGAGCGCCAACAGCACCCCGAAGCCGTAGAGGTTACGCACGAACAGGGCCATCGCGGCACTCAAAGCCACGAGCGCCCAGAGCAAACCGACGGCATACCCCGCGTTGAGCAGCAGCGTTGCCGCGAGCGCCACCAGCGCCGGGGTGGGATAGCCCGCGATCATCGTCGCAACCATGCCCGGCCCTCGAGGGCGGCCACTCGAGACGGTGACGCCAGAGGTGTCCGAGTGCAGGCGGATCCCAGACAACCGGCGCCCGACCATGAGCGCGACGACAGCATGGCCTGCTTCGTGCAGCACCGTGACGCCGTGACGAATGGTGCGGTAGCCCGCGGGCGAGGCCACGATGATCAGCGCAAGCACGCCCAGAGCGGCAACGACCACGAGCGATGGAGGGTGCTGAGTCGTCGTCGACCGGTCCCAGATGTCGCCGAGGATGTCACCCACGCGCATCCACCTGCACCGGCGGGCCGAGGGTTAGCAAGAAGCCGAAAACAACCGCTACACCGACCGCAACCACCGCTCCTGCGACCATCGGTCGGGACACCGCGAACGCCACGACCCGCTCATGGATCGACACCGGCGCCCGCTCCCGCAATTGCCACCGCTCACCGATGAGGCCCTTGCGGACTGCCCACTGCTCGAAGGGAATCGTGGCCAGCGGCGGTATCGCTGCCACCAGGCCGAAAGCCATCCGACTGAGCGACCAGCGTTGGTCGACGGCCACGATCACGGTCGC
>JBBSVB010000162.1:0-5949 GCA_038233875.1 Actinomycetales bacterium
CGCCCGCGCCGCCAACGCGGCCATGCCCGAATACGCCGTCGCCCGCGCCGAAGAACTCCTCGGGTCGCTAGACGGGTTGCGCATCGCTGTGCTCGGAGCGGCCTACCGAGGCGGCGTGAAGGAGACCGCCTTCTCGGGCATCTTCGGCACCGTCGCAGCACTCACCTCGCGCAACGCGCAGGTCGCGGTGCACGACCCCATGTTCACCGACGCCGAGTTGAGCACTTTCGGCTGGTCACCCCACCACCTGGGTGACGAGGTGGACGTGGTGATCGTGCAAGCGGACCACCGCGAGTACGCCTCCCTTGCCCCCGCCGATCTACCTGGTGTGCGCCTGCTCGTTGACGGTCGCCGCATCACCGACGCTGACACCTTCGCTGGCGTTCCACGGATCACGATTGGCGGCGGAACCGCCTCACTATGAGTGGTTGTTCGTGATGGTCGGTGGCTCGTGATGGTCGGAGCTCATGATGATCGGTAGCTCATGGCTCGGCTTCTTCCCGGGCATCCTCGCGATGGCGTGCGTCTTCACGCTCCCCGGCTACGGGGTGCTCCGCGCCCTCGGCATACGCGGTTTGGTCGCTTGGGGCGCTGCTCCGGCGATGACTGCTGGAATGGCCGGACTTGGCGCCGTTCTGCTGCAGTGGGCTGGCGTCCCGTGGTCCTTGGCTTCGTTCGCGTTGAGCTCGCTCGTCGCCATCGTCATAGCGATCGGTATCAGCATTGGGCTGGGCACCCTGCGCGAACCCCCGGCCCGCGTGGCGGGCCAACGCATCTTGAAACACAAAGAGCGCGGCTGGCTCGTAGCAACGTGGACACTCGGCGGAGGCATCCTCGCCGCCGCGATGATGGCCGGCATGAAGTCGGCGAATCAGCCTGCACAAGCGTGGGATTCGGTCTACCACGTCAACGCCGTCTGGTTTATCAAGGACACCGGCAACGGGTCGAGCTTGGGTGGACTGGCCCCGATGTATGGCGACACCATCGCCCCTTACTACCCCAGCGTGTGGCACGCCTTGGTGGCGATCAGCCCCGGTTTCGAGTTCGTCACGCAGGCCGCGAACTCCTCGTCGATCGTGATCGGTTCTTTCGTCTGGATCGGCGGCCTGGTCGCTCTGGCGAGGGTCGTGTGGCCTGGGCAAGCGTTGCCGATCGTGCTCGTGCCGATTCTTGCCTCGACGTACGTGACCTTTCCCGCGATAGCGGTGTCAATGCTCGGCGTGTGGCCGTACGCGCTCAGCGTGGCGTGCATACCGGGCACCCTCGCCCTGCTCATCAGCGCGCTCCGCAAGGACCTCGGGCCACGGGTCCACACGGCATACGGGATCGGGGTGCTCGGCGCGAGTAGTGGAGTGGTCCTGTCTCACGGGTCGGGCCTGTTCTCGCTCGCGGTGTTGTCGATCCCGCTGGTGAGCGTGCTCATCGCCCGCCACGGCATCCGCTATTGGCGTCGGGGGCATCAAGCCGCGGTCGCGATCACGGTGATCTCCGCCACCGCCATCAGCGTTGGCCTCGGCTGGGTCATTCTGAACTCGGCACCGGTCGCGTCCATCGTGGGATACCAACGTGGGGGGCAGAGCAGCTATCTGCCCGGTCTCGGCTCGCTGCTCATCGACCACCCCCTGATCTACGTCTACGACGTCAAGGCGGTCAACGCGGCGAGCACGCTGCTGATGCTGGCGGGGGTGGTGCTGTGCTTGCGCACCAAACATGCACGATGGTTGATCGTCGCCCTCCTCGCCACGGGTGCCCTCACCCTGCTCGCCGCTGGCCCCCCCGATAACCCTGCCCGCGTGCTGGCCGGCTTTTGGTACACCCAGGCCTCGCGCATCAACCAGATTCTGCTGATCCCCGTGCTCATGCTCGGTGCTGGGGGAGCAGCCTGGCTGGCCCGCTCGGTGGCGAGGTGGCGACGCGTCCCCCTCACGGCTGCCGCTGCAGCACTGGTGGTGGCCCTCGGCGGGCTCACGTTTGGGTTCCGCTGGCCGATGCAGACGGAGGTGATGGCTTCGACGTACTCGAACTGGCCCATCGCCTGGGGGACGATGCTGGAGGAAGACGAGATCGCGATGGTCGACCGAGCCGCAACGCTCCTTCCCGACGATGCTGTGGTGCTGGGGGAGCCCACGGCTGGGTCGCCATACTTGCTGGCGCGCAGCGGAGTTCAGGTGGTGTATCCGCAGCTGACGCCCATCGCCGGATCACCCGAGCGCTTGCTGCTGGCCAAGAAGTTCGACTCCTGGCAGTACGACCCAGAAGTCTGCGAAGCGGTGCGCACGCTAGGAGTGACTCACGTGTATGCCGACACCCTCACCTTTGCCGAGGGTGGCAAGTGGCAGGAGGAAACGGCGGGACTGCGACGAATCCGGACCGACCGGCCGGGCTTCGAGCGCGTGGACTCCGGCGGCAAAGCCTCGTTGTGGCGGTTCACGGGCTGTGACCTCCCCTAGAGCGAGTGCGCTAGCTCCACTGCCCCCGATCAATGAGCACACGCTTGAGTATGTCGGCCCGGTCACTGATCAGCCCATCAACGCCGAGATCGAGGAGTGCGTTCATCGTCGGTAGGTCATTCACCGTCCACACGTGAACAGGTAACCCCGCTCGATGTGCAGCCTCGACACTCGCCGGTGTCACGACCGGCACGCCGTATCGAATCACTGGGACTTGGAGGGCGTCCACCCCTCGCAACGACCAGTCCACCAATGATTGGCCGAGTTGGCGAGGGCACGAAGAGGCGATCCGGAAGCCGACGCCAGCCCATTGCCCAGCCGAGGTGGCGACCGGACGACTGAGCCGTCGCACCACCGCGCGTCGCCGGCGATCGGAGAATGCCCCGATGCACACGCGATCGTGGGCGGCCGCGCGCTCGATTGCGGCGACGGTCGGAGCGACTGCGGAGTCGCTTTTGACGTCGATGTTGAGCCTCAAGTCAGGCCAGGTATGAAGCAACTCATCTACCCGGGGGATCGGCTCGGATGCGTGGATGCGTGCTTTCGACACGGTGCGCCACGGCAGCTCGTCAACGCGGCCGTGGGCGTCGGTGACCCGATCCAGCGTGGCGTCGTGCAGCGCGACCGCAACACCGTCACTGGTGGCGTGGGTGTCGGTCTCGACGTAGCGATAGCCGAGGTCAACTGCGGCCGCGAAGGCCACCATCGAGTTCTCGAGACCGTCGAGGGAAAACCCTCGATGGGCCATCGCGATGGCCCCTGGGTGATCGAAGAAGGGCGACCCCGCCATCAGCCACCGGGCCGAAAGGCCGACCCCATGGAGCCCAGCGCACCCTCGGACACCGGTATCCGGCCATTTCTCGCGGCTACGACCAACCGGGCATGGTCACGCTCGGTCTGGTCGGCATACGCCAGCGCAAAGTCACCGAGGGCACGGTCGAGACTGTCGCCCTTGCCGACGTAACCGGCAATCATCGATGCGCCGCTGGTGCGAGCGTGCCCCTTAGCAAGGAGGTGGCCGACGATGCCGGCGTAGTCCGCTAGCGACGACGCGTCCATCGAGTCCAGCGGCACCGTGCCCTTCATGTTGCGGAACTGGCGCACGTAGTACTGACGGTTGTCGATCGTGGTCCAGCCCAGCAGGGGGTCGCTCACCGTTTGCAGCGCCTGCTGATACTCCACGACGCGCTGCCCCTGATGGTCGTGCAGGGCGGAGTCGCCGTGGACGTACTTCGCCAAGACCGAGCGCCGCGCCTGCTTCATCTGCAGGAAGACCACGTCGTCGTCGCTGGAACCTTCGAGCAAGGCGACATACGCCCGCAGGCCCACGCTGCCTACGCCAACGACCTTGTGGGCCACGTCTTGGATGGTGTAGCCGCCGAGTGCCCGCGACCAGTGTGGTGCCAGCGTTTGGAGGTAACGATCCAAGCCACGTCCAATGAGTTCGGCCTTGCGGTCAGTGACCCGGCGGATCAGCGGCGGCTCCTCCACGATGCGGCGTTCGCCGTCCTGTTCGTGGGTGAATTTCGGCAGCACCCGGTCGCTGGTCCGCTTCTTGGCCTTCTTGACTGAGCGCTTGATCTCCTTGCGTAGCCCCTTCTCGGTGGCCGTTTCGTGCAGGCGGCCGACGTCGAGGCGGTTGTATGAGCGCATCAGCAGCGGCTCGTGGGCCAAGAACCGCACTTCATCGCGGTATGCCGCCACGCACGATTCGACGGCACAGCGGCATTCGTCTTCGGACAGGCCGTTCTCGCGACCGGCCACCCAAATGCTGGCGACGAGTCTGCGAAGGTCCCATTCCCAGGCCCCGGGATGTGCCTCATCAAAATCGTTGAGGTCCAGGACCAACTCGCCCTCGGGGGAGCCGTAGAAACCGAAGTTACCGAGGTGCGCGTCCCCACAGACCACAGGCTGGATGCCGGTGCTGGCCATGGAGGCTACGTCTTCGGCCATGACGACAGCCGTTCCACGCAGAAATCCGTAGGGCGAGGAGACCATCCGACCCACCCGCACCGGGATCAGTTCGTCGACGCGGCCACGGTGAGAAGCGTTGAGCAAGGTGATGGGGTCAGGGCGGTCCGTGGGCGGCTCCCACGCGGCCATCGCGCGGCGTGGAACCTGTTTGCGGAACGCCTTACCCATGGCGGTGCGTTCGGCCCGGGAGGTAGGTCGGTGCCGTAGCGAGGTGAAAGACGAGCTATCGGCGCTGGCCAGCACCCTGTGGCCATCGATCGTTGACGTCATGCAGTCCTCCTCGAGGCACCGCAGCGGCACCGACAGAAAATCGTTCGCCAAACCTACCGCCGCAACACGATCTCGGCGCTACATTGAAGGTGCCCCGCGTGCCTTGCTTCACGATACGAAAGACACCCCATGTGCGGAATCGCCGCCGTCTACGACTTCACGCCGACGCGCGAGAGGGCAGGTCAGAGCGCGGTGATCGGAGAGGGGATGCTCTGTCGGTTGCGCCACCGAGGACCGGACGGCACCGGCACTCAGGCGATAGGTGAGACGGCGTGGCTGGGGCATGCGCGCCTATCCATCGTTGATGTGGCGGGCGGTCAACAACCATTGAGCCTTGACGGTTCGTGGGTGGTGGTCAACGGTGAAATCTATAACCACGCCGAGTTGCGGCGACGACTTGGGGGCGTCTTCGCGACGCAGTCGGACTCGGAGACTGTGCTGCACATAGTAGGTCGGCGCGGACCGGGTTTCATTCACGACATGAAGGGCATGTATGCGTTTGCCTTCGCCGCCCCTGACGGCGCGATGGTGTTAGGCAGAGACCCGCTGGGGGTGAAGCCGTTGTATTGGGCCCGTCACGAGGACCGGCTGCTGATGGCTTCGGAGTTGGGTGCCTTCCCTTACGCTGCACGGGCTGCAGTCGAGGAGTTCCCGCCCGGCCACTATTGGACTTCTGACACGGGCTTGGTGTCGTTCGTCAATCTGCGAGCCAACCCCCTAGGAGAAGGCCACTCTCGCCGGCCGATGTTTACCGAGCGAGAGGTAGCCAAGACCGCGATCCGGGAGGCGGTGGTCGCGGCGGTGAAGGTACGCATGATGGCCGACGTGCCGGTGGGGGTCTTCCTGTCCGGCGGCCTCGATTCGAGCATTGTGGCCGCGATCATGGCTCGCGAGCACACAGACTCACATGTTCGCGGTGCCAACAACACGGGCGCTGCCAAGATTCAGTCGTTCGCGGCTGGTGTGCCGGGTAGCCCGGATTTGGCGGCAGCTCGGGTGGTGGCTCAATACCTAGGTTTGGATCACCACGAACGCGTCTACACCGACGATGACGTCATCGAGGCACTGCCGACGGTGGTGCGGAGCACAGAGTCGTACGAGCCGTCGCTGATCCGCAGCGCCGTACCGAACTATCTACTCGCGGAGATGACCGCGCAGCACGTCAAGGTGGTGCTGACCGGTGAGGGCGCTGACGAGCTGTTCGCCGGTTACCACCATATGCGTTCGCTGAGCCCAGACCAGTTGCGTGAGGCGC
>JBBSVB010000163.1:0-5935 GCA_038233875.1 Actinomycetales bacterium
CCATCGTGTCTAACGGTGCCGTTGCTTACGACGTGCATGCGGGCGAAGTCATCGACCACGCGGGGATCGAACCGGCCGCCGGTCTCGAGATCGTGGCAGCCGTCAGCGAAGCCGTCCCCGGCGTCACCTTCGCCATCGAATGCCTCGACGGAATCCGTCGGGACTCGGCCTACGCAGATTCCGATCTGGTCCGTCACACTGCGGCGCGCGGGCCGCTGAAGGATCTGTGGGATGTTCCCGCGCTCAAACTTCTCGTCCGCCATTCGCTCGGGGACTCGCAGGATTTTCGGGAGCGTGTCATCGCAGCGGTCGGCGATCGCGCCACCCCCACGTGGTCCATGGCCGGTCTGGTGGAGATCAGCGCCCAGGGTGTCACCAAGGCCAGCGCCCTCCGCGTGCTGTGCGCGCGGCTCGGCATAGGCAGCGATGACGTCGTGGCCTTCGGTGACATGCCCAACGACATCCCGATGCTGAGCTGGGCGGGGACGTCCTACGCCATGCACGACGCGCACGAGAGCGTGCGAGCTGTGGCCGACCACGTCGCGCCGGGATGTCACGACGATGGCGTGGCGCGGGTACTCGAGTCCATCATGGACAGATGAACACGCCTCAGCGCCGATCCGCCGTCGATCCTGTGAGCCACAACTCTTGGGCGACAGCAGCAGAGGGCCTCGCCACTGCCCTGTGGTACTCCCTGCCCGACTACGTGGTGAGCCGAAAGCGTCGAGCCGCGGCCAAGGCGGCGGTCGTTGTGGGGGCTGGCTTGTATGGGGCCTATCTCGGCCAGGGCCTCGACGACGAAGAGCAACGCGAAGACGACGAAGACATCGAGGCTCAACCGTCCGACGGCGACGCGCTTCGCCAAGGCGTCGTCATTGTGGCAGCGGGCGTAGCATTTATTGGCGGTGCTGTGGTCTTCGAACGACTCATCCAGCGATCAGCGGAGAGTCTGAGCGAGCGTGGAGTGAAGCACCCACATACGGGGATCGGCGTTGCCTTAGGGGCCCTGACCCCCTTCGCTCAGCAGGGGATCCAACGAGCGGCAGGCAGGCAGCGGCGCGCAGCTTAAAGGCTGAAGAAGAGGCCGCGGGCGACGAGGCCCACGCCGACCAGCAGCACCAAGACCGCCGTGAACAGGGGCAACGCTGCTGTCACCCTCGTCGCGACCTTGCTGCTCTTCGAGGATTCGACCTCATCGAGGCGCATCCTGAGCTTGACCAGCAGCAGTCCGACGGCGGTCAGGGTCACTGCCATTCCGATGCCGTAGGCGAACACCAAGAACACCCCGAAGAAGGTGCGGCCTAGAGCGATCGACCCCAGGAGCACAACCAACGCGGATGGGCTGGGCACGAGGCCACCGGCCACACCCATACCGATCAGGCCGCGTCGTCCGGGGCCGTGGTCGTGTGAATGGCCATGCGAATGCCCGTGGGAATGACCATGGCCACCATGCGAGTGTGCCGCGGGATCGTCACCGGGGTGATCATGAGCGCCGTCACCATCAGTGCCATGGGAATGGCCACGATCAGTTTTAGTGTCGGTGTCTACATCGTGACTGTGTTCATGACCGCCCGCGTGAGCGTGGGCCACAACGGCTTCCGCACTTGCTTGTGCCTTACGTGCTCGTCGGGCGTCCCGCAGCAGGCTCGCACCAATCAAGGCAATCAATACACCGCTGATGATGCCGAGGACCCGAAGCGCCTGCTCCCCGACCAGGGCGCTCGACAGCGTCAACGCCAGACCAAGCACCAACACCCCGACGGTGTGCGTGCCGGTGACCGTCGCTCCAACAATCAGTGCGTCGCGCGGACGGCCACTACGACCCGCGAGGTATGCCGCCATCACGGTCTTCCCGTGTCCCGGCAACACTGCGTGACCAGCGCCTAGCAGCACTGCCAACAACAGCGCAGCCGTGCCCAGTAACGGGGTCAGCTCCCGGTCGCCCATGAAGGATTCGAGTTGCCGATCCCCCGCCGTCACTAGCCGGCTCAACGGGTCGGAGCCGGTGAAACCCGGGACCGCAATGTCGTCTGCGGCCGCCGCAGCGTTGCCTACCCCGGGCTCAGCCGACAGCGTGACTTCGCGGACGTCCAGCGGCGAAGACAGCAGGTCCTCGGGGTACGAGCGAAGCTCGTCGCTCACGCTGGTCGAGGGAACCGCAGGGTCTTGCAGGGCGATACCGCTGCCGGTCGCGGTGATCTCGCGCCATCCGATGCGGTCGGTGCGGTATCCGTCGCTGAAGGTCACCGTGGCCGGACCATCCAGGTCGACTTCGGCCGAGAAGTCGCACGTCAAGCGCAGCGTCGGCAACCCTGCGGCCCCCGGCACCGCTTCCATCGAGGTGTCGCCAACCTCCCACGCGACAGCGGCTCCATCAACCTGGGCCACCATGTCCTGTTGCACCTGCGGGCACATCAGTTCTGCTCGAGCAGCCAGCTCTGCATCGGACAACTCCCCGTCGCCATCGGTGTCGATGTCAGAACGGTCTTGCTGCGACGGGATCTCGGCGCTGTCGATGACGGTCAGCAGATCGATGCTCTCGGGAGTCAGCGTAAGACCGTTGTAATGGCTCACCGTGAAGTTTCCGAGGGGGTGGGCCGGCACGGCGGTGTCGAAAGACGAGATGCTGGCCGATGCCGGAACGGCCAAGCCCAGCACCATCACCGCCGAAGCGAGCAGCGAACCGGCGAGGCCGCGTGCCCGAAGGGCTTTCACTGCTGGCCGCCCACTTCTTCGAGGGCCTTCTCGGCGAACGGTGCCTGCAGCGGGGAGAAGTAGGGGTTGGTGCTCAAAGCGGCGGAGAGGGTCGCGCGGGCGGCTTCGTCCATGCCAAGCGCCTGCTCGATCATGCCGCGGTGATAGAGGAACGATGCGTTGTCACCGTCGAGCGCGTTCGCCTTGACGGCATACTCCAGCGCTTCGTCGTCTTTGCCGTCCTTATGCAAGGCCCAGGCCAGCGCGTCAGCCGCATCGACGTTCTCACGCTGCTTCCACTCGGCGCGAGCAAACTTCACAGCGTCGGCTGGCTCGCCACGGTCAGCCGCGACGTGGGCGGATGTCAAGTCATCGCGCACCCCGTTGGCTTTGAACAGCGCCTGCACGGCTTCGACCGTGGCGAACTGCTCGTCGGCATCGGCGGTGCGCCCTAGTGAATCCAGGTAGAAGCCGTATTCGATCAAGTAGTCCGGCAGCGGGCGGGCCGCCACCACCCGCTCGAAGGTCGCTGTCGCTTTGTCGACCTCGCCGCGAGCGGCATACACCCGAGCCCGTCCGAGAAGGAGGATCGGGTCGTCCGGGACGGCCGCGAGACCGCGCTCAAACTGAGTTGTGGCCTCGTCGAGGTCGCCGACGTTGAACGCCAACTGACCCAAGTAGTACGTGGAAAATGCGCTGTCGGACGGCGAGTAGGAACCATCCATTGCCAATTCCATGGCGGCCACCGCGCGGTCACGCTCGCCGTGCAACTCGAGGTCATACGACGCCCTGCTGTACGACGCGAGGCCTGGTCGCAAGTCGACCATCTTTTGTGCGGCGGCGGTGGCTTCGTCGTAGTCGCCGAGCTGTATCGACGCGTCAGCCAATACTCCCCATGCGGTCGGATTCGCGGGGTTGATCTCTTGGGCCTGGCGCGCGAGATCTGCGGCGTCGTCGAACTCATGGCGTGCGTTGGCCAAAGCACCGGAGGCCACCAACGCGTCGTCGTTGCCCTCAGGCCGCAGTTCAAGAGATTTCTCGAGCGCACCATCGGCCTTGGGGTAGTACGAAGGGTCGGCGGTCACCCGGGCTTGCTCGACGTATGCCGCGCCCAACTGAGCCCACTTAAGGTCGTCGTCGGGGCGTTCTTCGAGCTGCTGCTGCAGCTGCGTAATCGAGGCCGCCAGGTCGTCTTTGGCTGGAGCGACCGATGTCGCCGCTACGGGGTCGAGGTTGGGCGGCCCGCCCGCGATCTGGGGGCCGACGATCAGCGTGCCAGCCAGGAGCACCGCCCCCAGGGAAATACTCGCTCGCGCGGTTGAGGAGTGCATCAGGCTTCGAGTCCGCTGGCCTTGGTGTCCAACTTTGCTCGCACCACGTAGTTGTCGAGGTAGTGCCCGCTCTCCGGGTTGAATTCACCGGTACACGTGATAAGCACGAGCTCCGAGCCGTCACGCTCACCGTAAATTTCTTCCGTGGGCAGCGTGTCTTTGGGGAACTGCTGCCCGTCGTAGACCACAAACACGGCGGTGCTGCCGTCCGCTCGGTCAACCAAGATTTCGTCGCCGATCTTGAGTTGGTCGAGCTCGTAGAAGACCGCCGGGCCCTCTTTGTTGTCGACGTGGCCCACGATCAGCGCTGGGGGGCCCCCGAGGTCGCCGGGATAGGAGCCCTTGGTAAACCACCCGGCCTTGGAATAGTCCTCGGGAACCTCCAGGGAGTTGTCGGGGTTGAGCCCCAGATTGACCAGTGACGACTCGACCTCAATCGCGGGGATGGAGACGCTCTTGGGTTTGACGTGCAGCATGCCGCGATTAGCGGGGCCTTCAATGAAACCGTTGCCCTTGGGGGCCGGAGCATTGTCACCGGGTGCAGGTGCCGGAGCGGTAGCGGCTGCATCTGGCACTACGGCGTCGTTAGCAGTGTCGCCGTCCGCAGTGTCGCCGTCCGCAGTGTCGCCGTCCGCAGTGTCGCCGTCCGCCGCTGCCCTTTCGGCCAAGGACAGTGGCGACTCTGTGTCGCCCGCAGCGGCTTGCGCCGCGAGGCTAGTGCCGGTCTGATCCGATGACCCATCCCCTCCCATCCGGAAACCAACCACGGTGGAGGTGATGACCAAAAGAGAGACCACCCCGAGCACGATGGCTATCAGCGGGAAGGACAGCTGCACCGCCCGGGCTGGTTCACGATGGGAGGGTTGGCGCGATCCGGTGCTCGATGCACCCTGGTCATCACTCACGATCAGTTCCTCTCATAGCCGGGTAGCGGCATACGTCACGGGGTTCAAAGTTTGTATCCAGGCCAGCGTCATCGTGGCCTATGGACCTTGGTGCGCGCTGAGGGGGACGGACGTGATGCGCGTGTCCGTCCCCCTCAGCACTGCTTTATGCGTGGCTCAGGCGATGGTGCCTGAACCTACGCTCACCGGAGCGTTCTGACGGCGACGGATCAGCGAGGTTGCGCCGATACCGATCAGGGCCAGCGATGCGACACCGCTGGTCAAGGCCCATGTGGGGATGCCGCTGTCAGCGAAGGTGCCACCAGCACCGGTAGCGACGCCGCCACCGGGCATGACGTCCTCGCCAGCGTTGACCGAGGAGTTACTCGGCAGCGCCAGGTAGGGGAAACTGTCGCTGAAGGCGAGGTTGTTGTTGTTGACACCGTCACCGGTGGCCAACGCTTCAACAATTTCACCGGTCTGCGCAGCACCCATGAGTGCCTGGATCTCGATGTCGACCACGTCGTCAGCCAGACGGCGACCGTTCGGGAAGCCCGCGAGGTCACCCGCCAGCACACCCAAACGGCTCGGCTCGGCAGCCGGAGGCACGGTCAGGTTCAGCCGCAACATTTCCGAAGGCTGGAAAGCCTCGGCGTCAACGTCGCCGTTGAGGATCTGGCTGTTCAGGTCGGCCTTGATGGGGCCGGTGTCCTCGGCGATACCCGTCAGGAAGATCTGCTGAATGTCTTCACGAGGTGCCGCCGGGGCGGGCACTCCGTAAATGGCTTCGATCAACTTGGGCAGCTCGGGGTCAAGCACCCGGTCCAGCACGGCACCGTCAGCTGCCTCGGCGTCCATGTCTGGGCTGATGCCGTTAAAGGCGTCCTTCAGCGCGGCGGGGACGACGACCTCGTTCACCAGGGGCATGCCCAGGCGTGAAACCTGCACCATGTCACCGCTGTACTTCTGCGTGCCGTCGGCTCCTTGGACGCGCATGCTCGGACGCTCGTTGGTGGCCCAGATGCC